>JAZNFR010000059.1:0-9423 GCA_045576055.1 Eubacteriales bacterium | reverse complement strand
AGGTGAAACAAAAACAGCTTCATTTTCATCAATTGAAGCAATCTTTAAATCATCAAACCAAAGATTAACTGCAGTTGATGAATTTTCCTTTAAAAGAAGCTCAATTAAAAGTGAACGGATACCTTCTAAATCAATAGCACTAAAGTTCATTTAAATTCTCCTTGTTTTTAAATTTCCTCGCGTACGCACGTACACGCGATATGCGTACACCACACACGCACACGCGCGTGAAGAAAAAATGCAAAATTTTGCCAAAATGGCATAATTCGGCACTCTAATAATAGTTAAAATTATTATAACATATATGTGGAAAACTGTCAATAAAAAATGAAAAATTTCTACTTATTTATATATACATTATAAACTTAAGTGTGGAAAAGTGTCCTAAAATAGTAAAAATTCTATTAATTTTAAAATAAAAAATTTACAATTTGTTAATAAAAAAAGGAGCAAAAATTTTGCATTTTGGTCCTTTTAAATTGTATTTAAATTATTTTCCAAGCATAATTTTGATAATTTCCTTATCAGTTCCAAACATACCAACAGTGGCAAGACGGCTAATATTTTCAATTGTATTTTCAACGCCTTTTGTAACAATACCCTCACCAGAATAGAATTGATGGCCACTTTTTGCCATTTCATATCCCATTATACCAGCTTCAACCGACATAGCAATTTTAGCAGCACAGGAGGATTTTGCACCATCACAAATAGTGCCTGAAAGAATAGCAACTGTATTAACTAAGGTGTGTGCAATTTCGTAGAATCTGCCACCATGTAAGTAGCAAATTCCACAGCCTGAGCCAGCACCAGCTGATATTGCCCCACAATAAGCTGAAAGGCAACCAATGCCTGTTTTTTGGTGAATTGTAATTAAATCGGAAATTAGTAATGCGCGATAGATATCTTCTTTAGAAGAGCCTAATTTTTCGCCATAAATGCAAACTGGAATAGTAGCTGTAATTCCTTGGTTACCGCTACCTGAAATGATACAAACAGGAAGCTCACATCCGTTCATACGTGCGTCTGAGCCAGCAGCAGAAAGAGCACGTGCCAAAATGCGAGTATCGCCGTTTGAGCTTAAATATAGGGTTCTACCTATTGATGCACCCCAATCGCGCGAAATTCCTTCCTTTGCAATTGCCATATTATATGAAATTTGCATATCAAGAAGTGGTTTAAGCTCGTCTAGAGGAACATTTTCACAAAATTCAACAATATCTTGAACATTTAAAAGTGAACGGTCAGTTGATTCCTTCTCCACTACATCCTCAGGAGCATAGTATTTTTCTGTTATATCTTTACCATTTAAGCGCACCTTTTCAATATTTGTGTGACGCTTAGAAAGATGTACAAAGGCTGTGTTCTTACCTAATTCACCCTTAATCAAAATTTCGAATGGATCACAGTCCTCAAGCTCATAGATATCCATCTTGCATGAGCTCTTATAATTGTTAATTTCATCCACTTGGTCGGGTGTAAGGCAGGAAAGAACCTCTAATTTTTTATCATATCTGCCACTTACAATACCTGCACAAACAGCAGAATTAATACCGTGCATACCACCTGTAAATGGTACAATAACGCTCTTAACATTCTTAATAATGTTACCGCTAAGACCAACCCTTAAGCTGGTTGGATAAGCACCGAGCACATCCCTAACTATTGATGAAGCAAAAGAGATTGCAATCGGCTCAGTACAGCCCATTGCAGGAATTAATTCTTCCTTCAAAATCTCCTTATATGCTATAATTTTTTCATTTGTCAATGCCATTTTAAGATTCCTTATCTAATGCTTCCGTTTATTTTCTTTGAGTCAAGTAAAACATCACTTGCACCCTCAACATAAATTAAATCGCCTGTTTTAAATGGCGCCTTTTCAAGCTCTTGAACATTTGGCTGAATATCAATTCTTCCGTAGTAATATGGGTGGGTGTCACCCTTTTCATATTTGAAATTACAATTTTCAATTGTAACATTTGAAAGGTTTTCGCCATCGCCTATAACGAGTGATGGATTTTCCTCAACAAAATCACAATTTTTAATTGAAATATTCTTAATTTTACCGTTGGTGTTTTTGGCGCAGATTACAAATCCCTCGCCCTTTCCCCACCACCAGCCAGCGTGGATTTGGGTTTTAGCCCTTACATTTTCAATTTGAATATTTTCAACTAATCCGTCATCCCCTGTAAATATTGAAATTGCGCGGTTTGATGGCAAAATTTCGATATTTTTAATAGTTGCATTTCTAACCTTACTATATAGGTGTCCAAAGCGAATAGCGGCTGAGCGAGAGGACATTAAGCAGTTTGAAATTTCCATATTTTCGCAAACGCCCTCGGTATTTGTAATGCAGGTAGCTGCAAAGCAGTCATCACCACAAAGGAAGGTTGAGTCACGAACTATAATATTTCTAGATGCTGAAAAATGAACGCCGTCATTGTTTGCAATTCTATTGTGATTATCAACATAGCATTTTTCAAATACTATATTCTCACAGTTTGAAAAAGTAAATGTCCAGCATGGGGAATTAAAAACCTGAAGGTCGTGAATATGTATATTTTTGCAGTTGTTAAAGAAAATAGGCTGTGTTGGACGTGCAATTTTTTCATCGGGTCCTATAACAGTTTGCTCCTCGTATTTTAGACACTGGTGCTCATCTTTCATAAAATCTGGGGAGCCACAGGTGAAGTTTGCAAATGCATCACCACTTAAAATAATTTTACCCCCACCACAAATTTCTATGTTGTCAGAATCAAGTGCATAAAGGAGTGAAATTGTTTTTACCATTTCGTTATGATAAAACTCGTTAACATAATAGTGGTTAAGGTTACGAGATCCTAAAAGCTCTGTTCCCTTTTCAATATAAACCTTTAGGTCGCCCTTTAATCTAAGAGTTCCACTTAAAAATATTCCCTTTCCGTCAAAAACAAGAGTGTCACCCTTTTCACAAGCATTTATTGCGTTTTGAATAGCGATAGTATCAAGAGTAGCACCATCACCAATCGCACCAAAGTCTCTAACATTTACGTTTTTCATAAAAAACACCTCAAAAATGATATATTTAATATATTATACCATTATACTACTTAAAAATCAAGAAAAACCCAAAGGTTTAATCCTTTGGGTTTAATCTTTTTCCAAAAATATCGAATTTTTTGTGTAGTCCTCTTTCAACAAATAAAATTGGTAAAATAATAGGTAAAGCTGAAACAAGAATCAAAATACCACAAACAAGGGCAACAACACTATCACCTTGATTTAATGTAAAGAACATTACCATTGTGTAAAGTGGCAAGAAAATAATTCCTAGAATCAACCAAATTCTGCCCAAAAAGTTGTGGGCAAACTTCCAAGTTTCTTTGCTCTTTCTTGCACGTCTAGAGCGATAAGCAAAAAAGGAATTGATTCCTACCAAAGATGTTCTCAAAAGTAAAATTCCAATAGTTATCATCGACAGTGGAACTAAAAGAACCAAGAAAGTAATTAACAACCAAAATAGCATAAAATCACCTCTCTTATTCGATTATAACATAACTAAAATAAAAAATCAATAAAAAAATAGAGCAATTTTTTTGTTGCTCTATTTAGTAGATAAATAAATCATTAAAACTGAGATATCAGCTGGGGAAACGCCCGAAATTCTTGATGCTTGACCAAGGGTTAGCGGCTTAACCTTATTTAGCTTTTGAATAGCCTCAATTCTTAGTCCCTTAACTAAAGAATAATCAAGATTAGGGTCAAGAGGACGCGACTCCATCTTTTCAGCCCTTGCAACCTCGGTTAGTTGTTTTTTAACATAACCATCATATTTTATGTCGGTTTGAGCTGTAAAAACAACGCTTTTTGGTAAATTAGGCCTACCAGTGTCTAAATTTTCAAACATTTCAAGGTCAAGCTGTGGTCTTTTTATAAGGTCAGCAAGAGAAATTGGAATAGAAATTGGTGTGGTTTCTGCCTTTTCTATAATCTTGTTTACTTCATCTGATGGGTGAATTATAACCTTAGCTAAACGGTTTTTCTCGTCATTAATTTGATTTCTTCTCTTTTCAAAGTGTGCCCATTGCTCGTCAGAAACTAATCCAACCTCGCGTCCAATAGGAGTTAATCGCAAATCGGCATTATCTTGACGAAGTAAAAGTCTATATTCACTTCTTGATGTCATCATACGATAAGGCTCGTGTGTGCCCTTAGTAACTAGGTCGTCAATTAGTGTTCCTATGTATGATGATGAGCGTGGTAAAATCATAGGCTCACGACCCTTAATCTTAAGGGAAGCGTTTATTCCTGCCACAAGTCCTTGGGCGCCTGCCTCCTCATAGCCTGAGGTACCATTGAATTGTCCCGCACCATAAAGACCCGAAATCTTTTTATATTCGAGAGTTGCTAGTAGTTCCTGTGGGTCGGTACAATCATATTCTATTGCATATGCGTAGCGCATAACCTTTGCATTTTCAAAGCCCTCAAGGGAATGAAGCATTTCCATTTGCACCTCAATTGGCATAGAGGTTGAAAAGCCTTGGAGATACATTTCCTTTGTGTCAGCGCCTGTCGGCTCTAAGAATAATTGATGTCTTTCCTTGTCGGCAAAGCGAACAATTTTGTCTTCAATAGATGGGCAATATCTTGGACCTGTGCCGTGAATATTGCCAGAGTACATAGCACTCTTTTTTAGGTTGTCCTTAATTATTTGGTGGGTATTTAGGTTTGTGTACGCAATATAACAAGGGATTTGCTCCTTTATTGGGTATCCATCCTCGCTTGTTTGCCAGGAGAAAGGAAACGCCTCATATTCTCCCTCTTGAATTTCAAGCTTGGAGTAATCAATAGAATCGGCGTGGATTCTTGCAGGAGTACCGGTTTTAAAGCGCATCATTGAAATGCCCTCACGCACGAGAGCATCAGTTAAGAAGGATGCGTGCATAAGTGAATCAGGGCCTGAATGATAGCAAATGTTACCTGTATGTACGGTCGCATTTAGATATGTGCCAGTACATAAAATAACAGCCTTGCACTTAAATTCCTCGCCCAAGCGAGTAACAACGGCATCTATTCTCTTTTCGCCGTTTTCGGTTATAGTTTTAATATCACAAATCTCGGCTTGAACAAGGCGAAGGTTAGGTGTGTTTTCAAGAACACCCTTCATAATTGAACGATATTTTAGCCTGTCTGCTTGAATTCTCTTTGAATAAACAGCTGCACCCTTACCGAGGTTTAGAGTTCTTGTTTGGAGAGTAACTAAATCGGCACTTCTGCCCATTTCGCCACCCAAGGCATCTATTTCATAAACCAAGTGGCCCTTTGCAGTTCCACCAATGGATGGATTGCAGGGAAGGTTGGCAACAGCATCAAGTGACATTGTAAAAAGAATGGTATTCATTCCCATTCTGGCAGAGGCAAGTGCTGCTTCAATTCCTGCGTGACCTGCGCCAACAACGCAAACGTCAATATTATTAGACATAGCTACTCCTTTCATATATACCTTTTGTGCCCAAAATTAGACACGTGAAGGGATATTTTTATTATTTATGGTATTTTGTGCCGTTCACAATAGAAAGTGAACGATAGGTTGTTTCGTATAAAATCACACGTAAAAGCTGATGTGGGAATGTAAGCTTGGAAATTGATAATTTGTAGTCTGCCCTTTGCTTAACACTTGGAGCAAGACCAAAGGATGAGCCAATTATAAATGCAATTTCGCTCCTTCCACTTGAGGCAATTTCCTCAAGCTTAATAGCCAATTCCTCACTAGAAAGCTGCTTACCCTCTACGCACATAGCGATAACGTAGGATTTTGTTGAGATTTTATCAAATATAGCCTTTGCCTCGCGCTCAAGGGCGGAGTCAATTTGGCTTTGGCTTGGGTTTTCAGGCAATTTTTCCTCTTTTAATTCAATTTCCTCAACCTTAGCCCAAGCGCCTAAGCGCTTTTTGTATTCCGAGCAGGCATCCCTTAGATAGCTCTCTTTTAGCGACCCTGTGGCTATAATTTTAATATTTAGCATCAGTTTTCACCAATCAATTTTTCACAAGCAGAAAGAATAGCTAATTTGCCACTTTCGTAAGTGAGTGAGCCTTGGAAAAATGCAGTATAAGGTGGACGAACAGGGCCATCGCACGAAAGCTCGATTGATGAGCCTTGGGTAAATGCACCCGCTGCCATAATAACCTCGTCTTGGTATCCTGGCATAGCCCATGGCATAGGGGTAACGTATGAGTCAACTGGGCTGGCTGCTTGAATTCCTTGGCAGAATTTAATTAGTCCGTCAGCATAGCCAAACTTAACTGTTTGGATTATGTCTGAACGATATTCGTTATATTTTGGATAAACATCAAAGCCTAGCTTTTCTAGTACATATGCTGCAAAATGCGCCGTCTTTAATGCTTGCGCAACTACGTGAGGGGCTAAGAAAAATCCCTTAAATAGATTTCTGTTTTGACCAAGAGAGGCACCCACCTCACAGCCTGTGCCGACTGAGGTTAGACGGTAGGATGCTAGCTCCACTGCTCTTTTTGTGCCGGCTATATAGCCACCGCTTTCGGCAATTCCACCACCTGGATTCTTGATAAGTGAGCCAATCATCATATCAGCCCCAACATGGCAAGGCTCACGGTCCTCGCAAAACTCACCATAGCAGTTGTCAACAACCACATATGCACGGCTTCTTTGGTGGACAAAATTACAAATTTCACCGATTTGGTCGATTGTAAGAGTTGGTCTATTTAAATAACCCTTAGAGCGTTGAATGAAAACGACCTTGACCTTATCGCCATACTCGTTTAATTTATTCTCGATTCCTTCGAAATCAATTTTCTCGTTTTTGAAGTTAACCTGGTCGTATTTTACACCGAAATCAGCAAGTGAGCCGTCGCCGTTTGCACCCTTTAGACCGATAACCTCGCAAAGGGTATCATATGGCTCGTTGGTGACGGAAAGCATAACGTCATTTGGTCTTAAAAGTCCGAAAAGACCTATTGAAAGCGCCGTTGTGCCGTTAGGAATAGTGTGTCTAACAAAAGCACTCTCTGCGCCAAAAACGTCGGCATAAACCTTGTCAAGCGTATCTCTGCCAATATCGTCATAGCCGTAGCCGGTAGTGCCGGAAAACATACTGTCGCTAACCCTGTGCTCCTTGAAAATTTCAAGAACGCGCGCAGTGTTTTTATATGAAATTTCGTCTATTTTTTTGTAGATAGGGGCAAGAGCGATTTCTGCCTCCTCACCAATTTTTAAAAGCTTTTCTGAAATCATTTTAACCTCTTTTAGATTAGTTTTATGCCACAGGCGTGTGAAATCCTGTGGCATATGATTATTTCAATTTTGCATTTGCCTTTAGTCTTAATTGGGTGTTAAGAATCTTCTTGCGTAGACGCAAGGACTTAGGAGTAACTTCAATTAATTCGTCCTCGGCAATATATTCAATTGCTTGCTCAAGCGACATAACTCTTGGTGGAGTTAAGATAAGCGCCTCATCTGCGCCCTTTGAACGAACAGCAGTTAAGTGCTTTTTCTTGCAAACGTTAACAACAATGTCCTCCATCTTTGGACATTCGCCAACTATCATTCCCTCGTAAACTGGGGTTTGAACGCCGATAAACATAGCACCTCTGTCTTGAGTGTTAAATAGACCATAAGATGTAGCCTCACCGTCCTCAGATGCGATAAGTGAGCCTGTGTATCTTGTGATAACATCACCCTTGAATGGTTGATAGCCATCGAACAAGGTGTTAAGAATACCCTCACCCTTAGTATCGGTCATAAACTCGCTTCTGTAACCGAATAAGCATCTTGAAGGAATTAGGTATTCAAGACGGGTTCTAGTTCCTGCTTTGCCCATTTCAAGAAGCTCTCCCTTACGTGAGCCAAGCTTTTGAACAACCGCGCCAACTGAGTCATCTGGAACGTCGATTGATACTCTTTCCATAGGCTCGTGAAGTGTGCCGTCGATTGTTTTATAAAGCACACGTGGAGTTGAGCAGCAAAGCTCGTAGCCCTCACGGCGCATAGTTTCAATGAGAATTGATAGGTGCATTTCGCCTCTACCTGCAACCTTAAATGAGTCGGTTGTATCACCGTCAGTTACGCGAAGTGAAACGTCCTTTAAGGTTTCCTTATAAAGACGGTCTCTGATTTGACGGGAGGTAACAAATTTGCCCTCCTTACCTGCGAACGGGCTATCATTAACGCTGAATGTCATTTCCATTGTAGGCTCGGAAACCTTAACAAATTCAAGTGGCTCTGGGTTAGATGGAGCACAAATAGTATCGCCTATTGAAAGCTCCTCAACACCAGCAAAGCAAACAATGTCACCAACTGTTGCTGTTGTTGCAGGAACGCGGGAAAGACCCTCGAATTGATAGATAGAAACTATCTTTGCACGTCTTGGTGCTGAATCTGAGTGGTAGTTGCAAACTGAAACCTCTTGGTTAACCTTAAGTGTACCACGCTCAATTCTACCAACGCCGATTTTACCAACATACTCGTTATAGTCAATGGCTGAAACGAGAAGCTGTAAATCATCATCCTCCTCGCCTTCTGGCTCAGGGATGTAATCTATGATTGTATCAAGAAGTGGCTTTAGGTCTGTGCCCTCCACATCAGGTGAGAATGAAGCTGTACCAGCTCTACCTGAGCAGAAAAGCATAGGTGAATCAAGCTGCTCATCAGTTGCGTTTAGGTCAATAAGAAGCTCCAAAACCTCGTCAATAACCTCGTGCACACGTGCGTCTGGACGGTCGATTTTATTAACAACAACGATGATTCTGTGGTTTAATTCCATAGCCTTGCGAAGAACAAATCTTGTTTGAGGCATAGGTCCTTCTGCTGCGTCAACGAGCAAGATAACACCGTTAACCATTTTAAGAATACGTTCAACCTCACCACCAAAGTCTGCGTGGCCTGGGGTGTCGATAACGTTAATCTTTTTATCTCCATAGCGAATAGCTGTGTTTTTTGCGAGAATTGTAATTCCACGCTCTTTTTCAAGTGCGTTTGAGTCCATTACACGGTCGGTAGTGGCTTGATTTTCGTGATAAGCACCGCCCTGCTCCAAAAGTCCATCAACAAGAGTTGTCTTGCCGTGGTCAACGTGGGCGATAATTGCAACGTTTCTTAAATCTTCTCTAAACATCTTTTCGTCCTTTATTTTCATATAAAAAATTTAGCGTGCATATTATAACATACATTTTTATAAAAATAAAGAGTTTTTTTAAAAAAATCGAAAAATTGCAAGAAAATAAGAAAAAAGCATCTCTTTAGAGATGCTTTAATTTCGAAAAATGTTAATTTACTCTTGCTCTATGATTTCTTCATGCTCTTCTGAAGCTTCATTCTCTATGCTTTGATTTAATGACTCATCTTTTTTGTCCTTTGAAGTAAGAGAAAGAATTAGGTAAATTGCTGCGAAAATATAAATAAACACC
>JAZNFR010000058.1:0-8203 GCA_045576055.1 Eubacteriales bacterium | reverse complement strand
GGCGTAAAGCTTAACTATATAGAAACAGACAAGTTTAAAACTAACTATTTTTCTTTTAATTTTATAGCGCCATTATCGCGCGAAAAAGCACATTTTAATGCTATGATTCCTCTTATCTTGATGCGTGCGTCTGCAAAATATCCATCACAAGCAGAGATAAATAAGCGTCTTCAGTATCTATATTCAGGCGACATTGTTGCAAGAAATGATTCGTTTGGTGAACAGCAAATATTTGGCTTTAAGGCTAATATGCTAAACGATAGATACACACAAGGAACCGATGTTACAGGTGAAATGATTGACCTTATCTCTGAAATGGTGTTCAATCCATACCTAAAAAATGGAGCTTTTGATAAGGAATTTACAAGAGGTGAAAAAACAAACCTCATAGATACTATTGAAGCAGAGGTTAATAATAAAACCCAATACGCTGTTAAGCGCCTTAAAAGTGAAATGCTTAAGGATGAGGTTTTTGGCATATCTAAGATGGGTGAGGTTGATGATGTTAAAAAAATCAACGAAAAATCACTTTACGAAGCGTATCTTGACGCGCTCAAAAACGATGTAATCGAGATTTACTTTGTAGGTAAGGCAAACATCGAAGAGGTTGTAAGTGCCTTAAAGAAAAGATTTGAAGGGCTTGAGCGTACACCGATTATTATTCAACCAGCTCCTATAAAAATGGCAGCTAACGAGGTTAAAGAGGTAGTAGATACTGAAAAGGTAAACCAAGGAAAGCTTGTTTTAGGCTTCCGTCTTGGCTATCACTATTCTGAGAATAAATATCATTTAATGCAGCTTTTCAATGAGGTTTATGGTGGCTCACCAACCGCTAAGCTCTTTACTAATGTAAGAGAGAAGATGAGCCTTTGCTATTACTGTCGCTCAAGCATAAGCCAAAAAGCAGGTATTATGATTGTAAGCTCTGGAATTGAATCTAAAAACAAGGGAATCGCAAAGGAAGCAATACTTGAGCAGCTTGAAATGATTAAAAGAGGCGAGATTAGCGATGAGGAATTTTCGAGCGCTAAAAAGTCTATAAAGAACGGATATTTGTCTATTTACGACAGTGCAGAGGCGATGGAATCATGGGTATTCTTTAGAGGCTTGTGTGATATAAGCACAACACCAATGCTCGAGAGTGAAAAAATAGAAACCGTAACAATTGAAGATATAAAAGCAGTGGCAAACAATATTACACTTGATACAGTATACTTTTTAAAGGGGGAGGACGCATAATGAGCAATATCGTAGTAAAAGAAAACAAAATGCTCGGCGAAAAGCATTATAGCTTTATTCACAAAAGCGGACTTGAGATTTTCGTTTTCCCTAAGAAAATGACAAATTCTTATGCTATTTTCGCAACTAGATATGGTGCTGTTGATAATAAATTCAAGCACGTTACTGATGAAGAATATACTGTTGTGCCAGATGGAATAGCTCACTTTTTAGAGCATAAAATGTTTGAGTGCGAGGATGGTGTTGACGCCTTTGAAAGATACGCAAAAACAGGCGCAAATGCCAATGCATTTACAGGAAACAACCTAACTGGATATATCTTTTCATGTACTGAAAACTTTTACGAGTCGCTTGAAATATTGCTTGATTTTGTTACCCATCCTTACTTTACAGAAAAAACTGTCCAAAAGGAACAGGGCATTATTGGCCAAGAGATTAAAATGTACGAGGACCATCCAGGCGTAAGAATGTATAGGGAGCTTATGAAGGCACTCTATAAGAAAAACAAAATGCGCATTGATGTTGCAGGTACTGTTGAATCAATAGCTGAGATAACAGCTGAGGTTTTATATAAGTGCTACAATATTTTCTATAACCTACGTAATATGACTCTTTGCATTGTTGGTAACGTTGATATTGTTAAAGTAGAAGAGATTTGCGATAAGGTGTTAAAAGAGGCTGAGCCATTTACTATTGTAAGAGATACAGAGGACGAGGATGAACCAAAAGAGGTTAATATAAAAAGAACTGTTTGTAAGCTAGATGTTTCTAAGCCTTTGTTCAGTATTGGTATTAAGGATTCTGATATTCCAAAGGATGCAAAGGAAAGAACAAAGAAGCTATATGCAACAGAAATTCTTGATGAGATTTTATTCTCTCAATCATCCGAGTTTTACAATGATTTGTATTCTCAAAACCTAATTGCGCAAGACCTTTCAAGCGGTTGTGAGCTTGGCAAGAATTATTCATTCAATATAATTTCCTCAGAGTCAAGCGATCCTGATAAGGTTTATTCCTTATTCCTTGATTATATTGAAAAAATGAAAAAAGAAGGTCTTGACAAGGAAGCGTTTGAGCTTTCCAAGAGAACAGTTTATGCATCCAATATCAAATCATTTGATTCAGTAGAGGATATTGGCAACAACTTTATTTTCAACTATTTTGAAGGCGCTGACATTCTAGATACACCTGATATTATTAACTCAATCACATTTGAGTATGTTACTGAGTTGTTTAATAAAACCTTCAAAGAGGAATACTATGCGATGAGCATTGTAGAGCCAATCAATAAATAAGGAGATGATATTTTGACACACACTCTTTCTTTCCCCGGTCTTGGAATCGGTGAATTTGAAGTAAACGAGGTTGCCTTTAATCTTTTCGGCACTCCTGTATATTTTTATGCTATTATCATCGCCTTCGGTATGATGCTAGCGGTTGCTTATGCATTTTGGCGCTTTAAAGAAAATCAAATCAAATTAGACACAGTTATTGACTATGCCGTTTGGATTTTGCCGATGTCCATTGTTGGTGCGCGTTTATACTATGTTATTTTTGATATGATGGATAGACCTGGCAATTATTTTGAAGTTACAAGCATAAACGGTAAGGAGGTTAATTCCTTTATCGGATTCCTATATAGTGTTGTTTCTGTTTGGAATGGTGGTCTTGCTGTTTATGGTGGCGTAATTGCTGGTGGCCTTACAATTTTGATAGTATCCAAAATCAAGAAAATGAACACATTTAAAATTTTAGATGTTGCAGTTCCTTCCGTTCTTTTCGCACAAACACTCGGCAGATGGGGTAACTTCTTCAATGCAGAAGCATATGGAGGCGCAACTACACTTCCTTGGAGAATGTGCTCTGATGAATTTCCATACAAGCTTTTCGAGGGTTATACCGCAGAGCAAATTGCAAATGGTGAGGTTGGTGTTCATCCAACATTCCTTTATGAATCCCTTTGGAATATTATGGGCGTTGCTATAATGATAGGTACGCTTATTGTTGCAACTAAAATACTAAAGGTTTCAAAGGAAAAGCATATTGACGGCACATTCTTTGCGTTTTATATGATGTGGTATGGCTTTGGTAGAATGTTTATAGAAACCCTAAGAACTGATAGCTTGTGGATTGTTATAGGCGAAACAAGAATAATCAGAATTTCTGTATTGGTTGCGGTTGTTACGCTAGTTGCTGGAACACTTCTAATGGCATTTATAATTACTAGACGAGTACTTTTAGCAAAGAAAAACATAGATATTTGGGAAAGCTTTAAAAATCGTTTTAAGAAAAACAAAGAGGTAAAAAATGGCTGAGATAATTAATGGTAAGCTTGTTTCTGCAAGCGTACGAGAGGACATAAAAAAAGAAACAGAGGAGCTATTCAATAAATATGGCAGACGCGCTGGCTTGGCTGTTATAATAGTTGGCGAGGACCCAGCATCTAAGGTTTATGTTGCTAATAAGGAAAAGGGATGCCAAGAGGTTGGATTCTATTCTGAGCTATATAGACTCCCAGAGAACACTGAAATGGATGAGCTTTTGGCTCTTATTGATAAGCTAAACAAGGACGACAAGATTAATGGTATTCTTTGTCAGCTCCCTTTGCCTAAGCATCTTGACGAGGAGAAGGTTATTTTAGCAATTGATCCAAACAAAGATGTTGATGCCTTTCATCCAGTAAATACTGGTAAAATAATGATAGGTAACCACAGCTTCTTGCCTTGTACCCCTGCCGGTGTTATGAAGCTAATAGAGTCAACTGGCGTTGAAATTTCAGGTAAGGAATGTGTTGTTATAGGTAGAAGTAATATAGTTGGAAAGCCACAAGCAATGCTCCTTTTACAAGCAAATGGAACGGTAACAATTTGCCATTCAAGAACAAAAGACTTAAAAGAGGTTACCCGCCGCGCTGATATTTTGGTGGTAGCTATTGGTAAGGCTGATTTTATAACAGGCGATATGATCAAAGAGGGCGCAGTTGTTATTGATGTTGGTATGAACAGGCGTGCCGACGGAAAACTAACAGGCGACGTTGATTTCGAAAGCTGCGAAAAGGTTGCTGGATACATAACTCCAGTTCCTGGTGGTGTTGGCCCTATGACTATCTCAATGTTACTTCAAAATACATTGACTGCATTTAAAAACACATTATAATATCAAAAAGGTCGCATTAAAAAGCGACCTTTTTTCGTAGATATATTAAAGCTAGAAGATTAAACAGTGTCATTATAGCAAGGAAAAAATCAGATACGTGCCACATAATGGTCATAGGTATTAAGGAGCTGAGGATTGTAATTCCGAAAAAGAGTAAAGAAAAAAGATACTTTAATTTTTTAGATTTAGTTATGAAGCTTAAGGATTCGATACCATAAAAATATTGTGTTGAGATAGTCGCAAAGGAGAAAAGAATGCAACATATTATAATTCCCCATTTGCCAAAAGTCCCAAGGTTGGTGTAGAATACGTCAAGTATAAGTGAGAGAGGCGACAAGACACTTTTCGATGGCGAAACTATGATTGCAAGTGCAGTTAAGGTGCAAAGCGCTAATGTGTCGAAAAACACCTCGAAAACGCCAAGACAAGCCTGTGAAAAGGCGCTTTCATTTTTTGATGATGCATGCGCAGAGGGGGATGTGCCACATCCCGCCTCGTTTGATAGAAGCCCACGGCTTGTGCCATATCTTATTGCCTCCTTGATGGTAAAGCCGAATGCTCCTGATACGGCTGTCCGAAAGGAAAAAGCAGAAGAAAAAATTTCTTTAAAAGCATTTGGGAGAAATTGTATATTTTTTATTAGGATTATAATACAAAGTGTTATATAAAAAATGCTTAAAAGGGGGATTAACCAAGAGCTTATCTTACTTATTCTAGATATACCTTTACAAACCACAAAAAATCCTAGCAAGGCAAAAAGAATCCCAAAAACAATTTTTGGAATAGGCAAAAGATTTGATACGGCATTTGTTTGAACTAGATTTCCAGTGGTAAAAGAATTTAAAGTGCAAAATAAAGCGAAAACTGAACCTAAAGCAAAAGCAAGATTTTCGTTATGCTTTTCCTTTACTCCCTCGTAAATATAGTACGGCGCACCACCATAATATCCGTTTTCGTCACGCCGTCTATACTTCATTCCAAGATACACCTCGGCATATTTTAGCCCCATTGCAAGAATCGCACTTATCCACATCCAAAAAATACTGCCATATCCCCCAGCTAAAATAGCACTTGCAACCCCAACAATATTTCCAATGCCGAGCGTGCCTGCCAAAGCAACTGCAAGAGAAGAAAATCCTCCCTTTGATTTGACAATACTTTTTATAACTAAAAACGGCTTGAATAGATAAAATAAGCGAAGTCTAAAAAGAAAAACAACCCCAGTTAAAAGGAGAGAAATAGGTAAAATTACACCACATAATATGTTATTAATTTTTTCCATAAACTACCTCTTTTTTTAAAAATATATTCGCAAAAAAGCAATATAATTACTGGAATTATAGGCAATTGTTAACATTTTGTGAACAATGGTCTATAAGGCTTGATTTTTAATATAATAGAGGGTAGAATATATCTTGCATTAGCACTTGAATCAAAAGAGTGCTAAAAATGATAAATTGGTGGAGGTAAGATAAAATGACAATAAAACCACTTTCAAATAGAGTAGTTCTTAAAAACCTAGAGGCAGAGGAAACAACTAAGGGCGGAATTATTCTCACAAACGCATCTAAGGAAAAGCCAGAAATTGCAGAGGTTATTGCAGTTGGCGAGGGCGAAAAGACCGAGGACGGCAAGGTTTTGCCTATGACTGTTAAGGTTGGTGATAAGGTTATCATCAGCAAGTATACAGGCACAAATGTTAAGCTCGATGGTGAGGATTACATTATAGTTTCTGAAAAAGATATTTTAGCAATTGTTGAATAAGGAGAATAGATATGGCAAAGGAAATTCTTTATGGCATAGACGCAAGAAATGCAATGCTTCGTGGCGTTGATAAGCTTGCGAATACTGTTAAAATCACACTTGGACCTAAGGGCAGAAATGTAGTTCTTGATAAGAAGTACGGTTCACCCCTTATTACTAACGACGGTGTTACAATAGCAAAGGAAATTGAGCTTGAGGATGCAGCTGAAAATATGGGTGCACAGCTTGTTAAAGAGGTTGCTTCAAAGACAAATGACGCAGCAGGTGATGGTACAACAACAGCTACACTTTTAACACAAGCCTTTATTCGTGAGGGTATGAAGAATGTAGCAGCTGGCGCAAATCCAATTGTTGTACGCAAGGGTATTATGAAGGCTGTTGACGTTGCAGTTGCAGGTCTTACTGCTAATTCTAAAAAGGTTAATGGTAAAGAGGATATTACTCGTGTAGGCACTGTTTCAGCAGGGGATGAAACAATTGGTCAGCTTATATCTGATGCTATGGAAAAGGTAACTGCAGACGGTGTTATCACAGTTGAGGAATCAAAATCAACCGAAACATATTGTGAGGTTGTTGAGGGTATGCAATTTGATAGAGGCTACCTATCTGCATATATGGCAACAGATATGGATAAAATGGAAGCAGAGCTTGACGATGCAGTTATCCTTATTACAGATAAGAAAATTTCTAACATCCAAGACATTCTCCCACTTCTTGAGCAGGTTGTTCAAAGTGGTAGAAAGCTCCTTATTGTTGCTGAGGACATTGAGGGTGAGGCACTTACAACTCTCGTGCTTAATAAGCTAAGAGGCACATTTACTGTTGTTGGTGTTAAGGCTCCTGGCTTTGGTGATAGACGTAAGGAAATGCTTCGCGACATCGCTATTTTGACAGGTGGCGAGGTTATTACTGAAGAGCTTGGACTTGAGCTTAAGGATGCGTCAATTGAGCACCTTGGACACGCAAGACAAGTAAAGGTAAATAAAGAAAACACAATTATTGTTGGTGGATACGGCGATACTGCAGAAATTAAATCAAGAATAGCACAAATTAAGACAGCTATTGAAAACACAACATCTGACTTTGACCGTGAAAAGCTTCAAGAAAGACTTGCAAAGCTTTCTGGTGGTGTTGCTGTTATCAAGGTTGGCGCAGCTACTGAAACTGAAATGAAGGAAAAGAAGCTTCGCATTGAGGATGCATTAAATGCTACTCGTGCAGCAGTTGAAGAAGGCATTGTTGCTGGTGGTGGTACTGCTTACATCAATGTGATTTCTAAGGTTGAGGAGCTTCTATCTAAGGTTGATGGCGACGAAAAAACAGGCGTTAAGATTGTTCTTAAAGCACTTGAGGAGCCACTTCGTCAAATCGCAGAAAATGCTGGCTTTGATGGCTCAGTTGTAGTTGATAAGGTTAAGAATAGTGGCAAGGTTGGTTATGGCTTTGACGCATACAACGAGGTTTACGTTGATATGATGGAGGCAGGAATCGTTGACCCAACAAAGGTTACTCGTTCAGCTCTTCAAAATGCAGCAAGCGTTGCTTCAACCGTGCTCACAACAGAAGCTCTTGTGGCTGATAAAAAAGAAGAAAACCCACAACCTGCAGCTCCTATGGGCGGCGGAATGGGTGGAATGTATTAATATTCCCAATAATAAAAAACCTCTCTTGAAAAAGAGAGGTTTTTGTTTTAATAGATTATTTTTTAGGTTTAGCAATTCTGATTACTGCCTTTGGCTTTGGTGCTTCAACGGGAGCATCAACAGGCACTTCAGCTGGTGTCTCAGCAACAACCTCTTTAAAAGGCACTTCAGGAACTACTTCTTCAGCAGAGGCTTGGGGAGCTTCTTCGACAGGAGCATCAACAGCCTTTGGTTTAGCAATTCTGATTACTGCCTTTGGTGGCTCAACTGGAGTCTCTGCAACAATTTCTTCCACTGGTGTTTTAGAAATAGGCTCTTCAATTGGAGCATCATTAACATTTTCTTCGACAGGAGCATCAACAGCCTCTTCAGCCGGAGCTTCGGCAATAACTTCTTCAAAA
>JAZNFR010000057.1:0-3296 GCA_045576055.1 Eubacteriales bacterium | reverse complement strand
GACGGCATTTCAAAGATTGCTAAAGAAAATGGGCACCAAACCCTTACTTATCTTAGCTGGACTAAAAGCTATAGAAAAAGTGATAGAGAAGATGTAATAGTTGGCTCTTTTTTTGGCAAGCTATCGCATATAATTAGAGGACGACTAACTGGTAATAATGGGCTTTATTCAAAGCGCGACACAAAGAAGCTTTTAAAAAAGCTTGACGAGTATAAGCCTGACATAATAAACATACATATATTGCACTGCTGGTGCATTAATCTCCCCATGCTCTTTGACTATATAAAGAAGAACAATATAAAGGTTGTTTGGACCTTCCATGACTGCTGGGCTTTTACAGGTCAGTGCCCTCACTTTATAATGGCGGGGTGCAATAAGTGGAAAACAGGCTGTTATGAATGCCCGCAATATAGACAGTATCCACAGGCGTATGTAGATAAAACCGAAAAAATGTATAAGCTAAAAAAAGAATGGTTTACAGGCGTTAAAAATATGACAATAGTAACCCCTTCCAAATGGCTTGCAGGACTCGTTTCTGAATCGTTTTTAGGGGAATATCCGGTTGAGGTTATTAATAACGGCATAGATTTGGATATTTTCAAGCCAGAAGAAGGCGATTTTAGAGAAAAATATAAATTGGAAGAAAAAAGGATTGTTCTCGGCGTTGCATTTGACTGGGGCAAGCGCAAGGGTCTTGACGTATTCAAGGAGCTTGCAAAAAGACTTTCAAGTGATTATCAAATTGTCCTTGTCGGCACAAATGATGATGTTGATAAGGAATTGCCAGGCAATATAATTTCAATACATAGAACCGCAAACCAAAAGGAGCTTGCAGAGATTTATTCTGCAAGTGATATATTTGTCAACACAACAAGAGAGGACACATTCCCAACAGTTAATATGGAGGCTCTTGCTTGTGGTACTCCTATAGCTACCTTTAAAACAGGAGGCTCACCTGAAATAATTGATAGTAGCTGTGGTGTGGTTGTCAACGTTGATGATTTAGATGCTTTAGAAAAAGAAATCATTCGCATTTGCGAGGACAAGCCTTTTTCTAAAGATGCATGCGTTGAACGTGCTAAAGATTTTGATAAACAAGATAAATTTAAAGATTATATTAAGCTTTTTGACCAACAAGACAATAGATAGTTTGAAAAAAGGAGAAAAACAATGAACAAAAAAGAAAATTATAAAATAGTGTTTCTTTCAAATTTTATGAATCACCACCAGCTTTCTTTCAGTAAAGAATTGTGTAAGTTAACGGGTGAAAAGTATTTGTTTATTGCAACAACTCCTGTGCCAAAAGACAGACTGAAATTGGGTTATCACGATATGAATAACGCATACGATTTTATACTTAAGGCGTATGAGTCGGAGGAAAACTATAGTCTTGCAAAAAAATACATATTGGATGCAGATATAGTTATTTATGGTGGAGTTAGTAGAAAGCTTATCACTAAAAGAATAAGAAAAAACAAGCTAACCTTTAGGTATTTTGAGCGACTCTATAAAATAGAGCCAAAATGGTATAAAATGCCATATGCTTTTATAAGAAATTTTTTTGCTAATTCGATTCATAAAAACTTTTATTTGCTTTGCGCTGGCGCTTATGTTGCTAGCGATTATGCAAGAACAAAGACATTCCTTGGAAAAGCTTATAAATGGGGGTATTTTCCAGAGGTTAAGGAATACGAGAGCATTGAAGATTTAATTGCCAAGAAAAAAGAAAAATCGCTTCTTTGGTGTGGCAGAATGATAGATTGGAAGCATCCAGAATATGCAGTCGAGGTAGCGAAGCGCTTAAAAGCTGATGGATATAGCTTTGAGCTTAATATGATAGGCACAGGTAATTTACGTTCTGAGCTTGTTAAGATTATTTTTGAAAACAATTTGGACGAGTGCGTACACATTATCGATTCTATGCCTCCAGAAGCTGTAAGAGAGTACATGGAAAAAAGCGAAATTTTCTTGTTCACATCGGATAGACAAGAGGGCTGGGGTGCAGTGCTTAACGAGTCAATGAATAGCGGATGTGGCGTAGTGGCTAATGAAAACATCGGTGCAGCTCCTTATTTGTTAAAGGATGGCGAGAATGGAGCTATGTATCATAATGATAGCATAGATGAGCTTTATGGAAAGGTAAAATTCTTGCTTGACAACCCTGAAAATAGAAAAGAAATGGGCAAAAATGCATATTACACAATGAAAAATGAGTGGAATGCAAAGGTAGCTGCCGAAAGATTCTTGAAGCTAGCTGAAGAATTAAAGAATAACAAAAAATGCACACTCTACGAAAACGGACCTTGCTCGGTTGCTGAGGTGCATAAGAGGAAAAAATGAACAAAGAAAAGGTTAGTGTTGTAATTCCTGCATATAATGCGGAGCCATTTATAGATAGAGCTATTGACTCTATTCTTACCCAAACATATAAAAATGTGGAAATTGTAGTTGTAAATGATGGCTCGAAGGACAAAACCGAGGAAAAGGTTAAGACATACACTGAAAAATACGATAATATAAAGCTAATTTCCACCGAAAATGGTGGTGTTTGCCAGGCAAGAAATATAGGTATTGAAAATTCAACTGGCGATTATATAATCTTTTTAGATGCAGACGATGAGCTTTTTAATAATGCCATTGAAGTAATGCACGAATATGCACACAAGGAAAATGCAGATATTGTAAGTGCTTTAAAATATGAAAGCATATATGATGATTTATCAAAAGAGTATAGTGTTTTGTGCGATGATGAGTATTTAATTAAGGTTATTGAAGGACATTCGGTGGGCTATTCAACCGTTGGTAAGCTATTTACAAGGGAGCATTTAAGTGATGTTAGATTTGTGGAGGGACGAAAAATCCACGAGGACAGCTTTTTTAACTTCCAAAGTGCCCTTAAAAAGCCAAAGGTTGTGGATTTAAAGGAAACGCTTTATATAATAAATCCAACGGAAAATAGCGCCTCAAGAAGCGCGTTTTCTGAAAAGTATTTTGATATTCTTTATTTTGTTGAACGAAAGGTTGAGGAGCTTAATGAAAAGCGCCCAAAGTATCAAGATAAAATTAAAAATATGTACGTAAGGGCTCAGCTTGCTTTTTTAAAGGTAGCATGCAACAGCGCTGCGCCTAAGCAGTATAAGAAAAAGGAAAAGGAATTAATAAAGGAAATAAGAAAAAACAAAAAATACTACAAGCCTGCAATAAAGGCAGACAAAAGATGGTTTTTTGTAGTTACTCATCACCTATATTTCATATATAAATTTTTATACAAAGCAAAGCACGGAATTTAAATATAA
>JAZNFR010000056.1:0-6041 GCA_045576055.1 Eubacteriales bacterium | reverse complement strand
AAATGTTGTGTTTGTCAACATTTTATAAACAAAAAAGCCTTGCAAAAAGCGAGGCCTTTGTTTTTATGTAATTATTTAATGATTTCGCCGTAAACAGTACCGAATGCACAGGAAGCATTAGCCTCGTCTGTGTCGATGTGCATAGCTGCTGAGAAGTTTGGATGAACTCTAACAACAACATCATCAAAGATTGTGGTTCTGTCAGAAACGACCTTAACCTTTACGATTTCCTTGTCGCTAACGCCTGCTTCAGCTGCCTCTTCTGGAGTAAAGTGGATGTGTCTCTTTGCAATGATAACACCCTCGCTTAGCTCTACCTCACCACATGGGCCAACAAGCTTGCAAGGAGCAGAGTTTGCAACGTCGCCGCTTTCTCTAACTGGTGCTGTAACACCTAGTGTACGAGCATCAGTAAATGAAACCTCAACCTGTGAAGCCTTTCTTGCTGGGCCAAGGATACTAACTCTTTCAATAGACTTCTTTGGGCCTACAACAGTAACTCTTTCTTGACAAGCAAATTGACCTGGTTGGCTCAAATCCTTAATGTTTGTAAGCTCATAGCCCTCGCCAAAAAGAATGTCGATGTGCTCACGAGATAGGTGAACGTGACGTGCACTTGTTTCAACTAAAACCTTGTTATTCATAATTTATATCTCCTTAATATTTTTTCCACATTATATATTAGCACACTTTTCCTAAAATGTAAATATATAAAAATATTTTTCGACAAAATTTTCTAAATGCCCGCCGCTCGCGCGCGAGGTATAATGCAAAATATTGACAAATATTTTTATAAGTGTTATAATAATTTTAATATTTTTATTTTTAGGAGATGCGTAATGAAGAAAAGATTATCTCTTTTGCTTGTTTTGGCTTTGACCTTGTCTTTAGTGTTTGCTCTGTCATCCTGTGGTGGAAGCAACACTAATACTGACACAAACACCGAAACAGAAGCTATTACAGATACAGAAACCAATACTGACGAGTCCGAACACGTACATGTTGAGGAAACCATCCCTGCAGTTGCACCTACCTGCACAGAAACCGGTCTTACAGAGGGTAAAAAATGCTCTGTTTGTGGCGAGATTTTAGTTGAGCAAGAGACTTTAAATAAAACCATACACACATACGTTGACTCTTACACCTGCACAGTTTGTGGCGAAACAGCAAAGGAAAGCCAAGGGCTTCTATATGATTATACAGACGAAACAAAAACCGCATATACAGTTGTCGGCATAGGCACTTGCACCGATAACGATATTGTTATTCCATACGCCTATAACGGCTTACCCGTCGTTGGAATCTCAAGCGGTGCCTTTTACGAATGCATAAACATCACAAGTGTTACATTGTCGAATAACATCCTTTGGCTAGACGATGGTGCATTTCAAAATTGCTACGGAATGGTGAGGTTTGTTGTTGGAACAGGAGTTGAGTATTTATGGATCCCTGCTTTTGTCGGATGCACAAAGTTAATTGAAATATATGATTTATCCGAAGACCCATTAACGCTTGAAAACGCACAGATGGGTTTGTATGGATTCGGGGGCATATTTACCAAGAATGGCGGACCATACGATTTAATGGCTGTTAATTCAAGTACAAAGACTCCAAGCTTAATATTCGAGCAAGATGATTTTATGTTTATCACAAAGGATAATAAAAACTATCTTTTAGGATATAAAGGGAACGCAACCGACGTTACTCTGCCCGAAGCATACAACGATGAGCCGTACTATATATTTAAATATTCTTTTTCCAATTGCACAAGCATAAAAAATATATCTATCCCGAATAGTGTTTTAGGAGCTTCATCAAATGCTTTTTCAATTCCAAGTATACGAGCGAGTGACTCTGACGTATTAGCGCTAAGCTTTAAATTTAATGAATATGAAAACGGATTATATCTTGGTAATGAAGATAATCCTTATCTTGTGTTGGTTGAAACAATAGATGGCTCTGGCACAATTAACGAAAGCACAAAAATAATAGCCGGCAATTGTGCGTTCTATTGGGCTAATCAAAATAGCGATATAGTTATTCCAGATAGCGTTGTTTCCATTGGTGAAAAGGGAATTGCTGCCACTCAACGCAATATAATCATTGGCAAAAATCTTAAAGAATTTGAGGTTAATGCGTTTGCTGGGCATCCTGTTGGATTCACAGTTGACACAGAAAACTCACATTTCAAATCTATTGACGGAAATCTTTACACTAAAGACGGAAAAACGCTTATAAAATACACGGGCGAAAGTGAATCGTTTGAAATACCGGACAGCGTTACGACCATAGAATCTTATGCGTTTAATGATTTTACTATAAACAACCTAACAATGCCAAAAACAGTGACGGAAATTAAAGAAAATGCGTTTTGGGAAAGCTCAATACTCAATTTAAATTATTTAGGTAGCGTTAAGGAATGGGTAAGTCCTAACTTGGTCATAGCTATAAATTCACCTATACGATTCGAAAATCTATATTTTAATGGTGTCCTTGCAGAAGATATAATTATTACAAGCGACATTGACGAAATTAGAGATTACGCCTTTGCTTATTGTGACTCAATTAGAACTGCAACTATTGAACCCGGATTAACCAAAATTGGTAACTATGCATTTTTATCCTGCATAAATCTAACTAATATCGTAATTTCAGAAACCGTTACAGAAATCGGCGCGTCTGCATTTTCAGGTTGCCATATTTTCTCTATTACCATTCCCGAAAACGTAAAAGAACTCAATTCTTCTATCATTTATGGTTGTTATTATCTAGTAGAAATATACAATTTAACAGACGTTGAATTTCAATCAACCACAACAAATTATTACCCAAATAAAACCGTTATTCACTCTTCACTTGATGAGCCGTCAATAATAGAAACAGTTGGAGATTTTGTTTTTGCTTCCTTGGAATCCGGTCCATATTTAATTGCTTATACGGGAACTAGCGATTCAATTACATTGCCTGTATACAATAACGAATACACCTTGGAGTTAAATGAATTGTCATCCAAGGTGGATATAAAAGACGTAACCATCCCCAAGGGATGCACTTTATCCGAAGCATCTACTTTTAAAAACTCAAATATCAAAAGCGTGAAAATAGAGGCGGATTGGCAAGAAATCCCAGGTGAGTTCTTCGAAAGGTGCTATTCATTAAAAAATGTCGAGTTGCCACAAGGCTTGAAAACAATATCAAATGCTTTCGTTTACTGCTATTCTCTCAACAGCATAGTTATTCCAAGCAGTGTTGAGACTTTAGATCCTCGCGTTTTTAACGATTGTAATTCTTTAATTGAGGTTTATAATCTTTCGTCTGTTAGCCTTGTTCCGGGCGAAGGCGCTGCGCGTTCTGTAAAGGTTGTTCACACCTCACTTGATGAAGAGAGTGTTATAGAAACTCAAGACGATTACGCTTTTTATGACGGATATCTAATAGGCTACAACGGAAATGATACAAAACTTGTTTTACCAAAGGATTTCAAAGGAGAAAACTACTCAATAGCCGCCTACGCCCTTTATAATACATCATTTGAACAAATTATAATTTCATCAGTGAAATCCATAGATATAGCAGCGTTTGAAGGTTGCAAGTTGTTTTTCGAAAACGAAATACCAACAATTGATAATGAGCCCAGTTTTATAACATTCGAGAAGCTGTATGCAGACTACATTTATTATTACTCCGAATCCAAGCCAACGGGCGAGGGTAATTATTGGCACTATGTAGATGGTAAGGTTGTAATTTGGGAGTAATTATGAGTTTTCTATCCCTCAGCCGTCTTTGACGACAGCTCCCTTACATAAAGGAGCCTTGATTTGCATTATGTTGATGGAGTAGTTACCATTTGGGAGTAGTAGATTCTTCGACAAGCTCAGAATGACGTAATAATTCTCACATAGATGTCACCCTGAGCGAAACGAAGTGTAGTCGAATGGGTCTAAAATATAAAAAGGAAGGCATTTGCCTTCCTTTTGTTTTTACAAAATTACATCCAATCTAGACACGTCCTCGGGTGTTTCGCGATTTATTACCACTCTGTCGGTGTCGCCTAGCATAACAACTGCTGGGCGTGGGACACGGTTATAGTTTGATGCCATTGAGTAGTTATATGCGCCGGTTACAAGGACAGCGATATTATCGCCACGCTGAACCTTAGGAATTTTAACGTTTTCTTGGATTAAATCGCCACTTTCACAGTTTCTGCCTGCTATTGTGCATTCGTACGATGCCTCCTCATCCATTCTATTAGATGCAAGTACTGTGTATGACGAGCCATAAAGGGCGTAGCGTGGGTTATCTGTCATACCACCATCAATTGCCACATAGTTCTTGTAGCCAGTAATTTCCTTAACGGAAAGGGCTGTGTAAAGTGTCATACCGCTGTCGGCTACGATTGAACGTCCGGGCTCCATAAGAATTGTTGGCTTTGGCAAGCCGTTTTCCTCACAATACTCGTTTATATGCTCGGAAATTAAGCGAATATTTTCATCATAGTCAATCACCGGGTCGCTCTCAACATATCGCACACCAAAACCACCACCGAGGTTCAAAATCTCCGTGTCAAAGCCAAGGGAATCCTTAACCTCGCCAACAAAGCGAATCATAATATCGGCAGAATCGCAGAATGGCTTTATATCAAAGATTTGTGAGCCGATGTGTGCGTGGAAGCCACGAAGGTCGATACTTGAAAGCATAATTGCTGCCTTTACAATTTCAAATGCTTGTCCTGTTTCAATGGCTGTGCCAAACTTACTGTCAACCTTGCCGGTTGCAATTGCTGAATGGGTATGCGGGTCAATGCCAGGGGTGAGTCTTAAAAGAATTTTTTGCTTCTTTCCAAGCTCGCCTGCAATTTTGTCTATTGCATATAATTCATCATAGGTATCAACTATAAAATAGCCAATGCCATTTTCGATGGCGAATTTAATATCGCTATCGCTTTTTGCGTTGCCGTGGAAAAATGCATTTTCAAGTGGGAAGCCAGCCTTGATTGCTGTATAAAGCTCACCAATTGAAACGATATCTGTGTTTATTCCCTCTTCCTTTGCAATTTGATAAATGCCAACAAAGGAAAGCGCCTTAGACGCATATAGAGGCTTTGAGCCCTTTCCAAAATACTTCTCCATTGCGTTTTTATATATACGCATTGTGTTTCTTATCTTCTTTTCGTCAAGAAGCATAAGAGGAGTACCGTATTTTTTAGCAAGCTCGGTTGTGTTATAGCCGGCGAAGTACAATGTGCCGTCTTTAACACTTAAATTGTCATGTAGTAATTTGGTCATTTGACAGTTCATAATACTTCTCCTTTCTTTTTAGTTTTTGAACATGTCGTTCATTGTGTAAAGACCCTTGTCTTGGTTAGCAAGGAATCTTGCTGCCTTAATTGCACCGTCAGCAAAAAGTGCACGGTCATAGGCATTATGGCGTAAAACAAGCTGCTGCGACTCGGTTGTGATGTAAACCTCGTGCTCACCAACTATATTAGCCATACGGAGTGCGTGAATACCAATTTCGTTCTTTGTTCTCTTGGCTTCTCCACCTCTGCCATAGACATATTCTGCCTCTGGACGAACCTCTTTTATAGAGTTTGCAAGCATAACTGCTGTTCCACTTGGCGCATCAACCTTACGGTTGTGGTGTGCCTCAACAATTTCGATATCAGCATCTGGGAACATAGCCGCTGCGCGCTTTGCAAAATCAGCAAGAAGTGCAACGCCAATTGACATATTAGCAGCTAAGAACACAGGAACCTTTTGTGAGGCTCTGGCTACTGCCTTTTTGTCCTCGTCGTCAAGTGCGGTTGTAGCAATAAGCACTGGGCACTCTACGCGTGTTGCATATTCAAGCACGCCTTTAACAAGAGTGTGGAAGGAAAAGTCGATAATAACATCAGGCTTGCCCTCTACCTTGTCAAAGCTATCGTAATATTTATAATTTTCGCATCCTGTGGATTTTGGGTCAACACCGCAAAATAGCTCCATATCATCGCTTTTTGCGATCTCAGCCATTACGTGTCCACCCATTTTTCCGTTAGAGCC
>JAZNFR010000055.1:0-4215 GCA_045576055.1 Eubacteriales bacterium | reverse complement strand
TAGGTAAAACCACATTATTAAATGCCTTTAAATATGTTCTACTAAATAAAATTGTAGGGCGAGGTAATGAAGAAACACCCAAAAGACAGCTGATTAACTGGGATAGCTACAGCAAAGGTCAGTGTTACTTTAAGGTGTCTCTCCACTTTGTCATGGATGAGGAAGAGTATATTTTAACAAGACGTTTTTATTTAGCAACCCCCAGCCTTGATCCCTCTCTTGACAAAAACTACAAGGAGGAGGTAATGCTATTCAAAAACGGCAGCATCTTAAGCCCTGAAGGCTGCAAGCATATTGTTAATACCATTATGCCGGAGCAAGTTTCGCGCTTCTTTCTGTTTGATGGCGAACTACTTAAGGAATATGAGGAGCTTTTACACGAGGAGAAGAGCATCGGGCGGAAAATTAAGCAATCAATCGAGGAAATCCTTGGCGTTCCAATTCTGTCAAATGCCTTAGCTGATACAAAAGCCATTTCCTCTGCCTACGAGGATAAGCTTGCTAAGGCAGCTCAAAAAAGCGCCGAGCACAAGGCTCAAGGAGACGCTCTGGAAAGAGCCGTTGTAGAACTTAGCGCGTTGATGGAAGAAATGGAAAAACTACAAGCCAAGAGAACCGAATATACAGCTACTCTTAAGGATTTGGAGGCTGCAAGAGCAAAGAACGAGCGAATCAAGCAACTTGTGGAGGAAATTGCTGATATCGAGGGAGACAAAGGCCGTGCTGAAGCTGCCATTGTTGCCGCAAAAGCCAAAATCAGCGAATACTCCGTTGACGCATGGAGATCTGCCTTAGCTGTAACAGTAAAGGCTCTGCTTGACCAATTATCTGTTGAAAAAAGCAGCTTAGAAGAAAAGCGACAACGATATGAGGGCGCCAAGAAAATGCTAGACACCTTGCGGCTTTCATTAAATAACAGAAGCTGTTCTTTGTGCCATACCACCTTAACAGAAGACAAAATTCAAGAAATACAGGATCAAATTGACCTGCTTGAAAAGGAAAACCGTCCTTTGTCAGATGTTGAAATCAAACGTCTTGATAGCATCAAAATCCAAATTGGAAAGCTTTCAGAAATCATAACACGAGATGTTTTACAAGCCATAGAACTTTTAGAGGAGCAGATCTGTGATTTAATTGTTGATGTCGCAGATGCTAAGCAAAAGATTTCTGAACTTAAGGAACACATCGATAACTACTCTGCCCAGAAAAAAGAAATCGAGGAGATCACCGCAAACATTAATACTACAACGGCACTTCTTGCTAATGTCGAAAATGGAATTTCTGAACTGCAAAGCAATATTGACGAATGTGAGGAAAACATAAGGAAAGCGAAGCAGAGACTGATTGCCGGAAGCAGTTCTGACGACGAATACATAACCTTGCAGAAAAAGAGCAGATTCTGTGCAGATCTCCGAGATTTGATCAACGAAAGCCTTGATACCTATCGAAAGTACCTTAAGCAGCAGGTCGAAGAGGATGCGACTAAAATTTTCTTGAACCTTAGTAGTGATCCCGCGTATATTCGCTTGAAGATAAACGATAGCTTTGGCTTAAATATTATTCACGAAAGTGGCCAAGTTGTTACTATCCGTTCTGCCGGCTTTGAGCACGTTGTTGCGCTTTCACTAATTGGTGCATTGCACCAAAACGCTCCTCTTCAAGGCCCAATTGTTATGGACTCTCCCTTTGGCCGATTAGATTCTGTCCACGAAACAAATATAATTAGTTACCTGCCTCGGCTGGCAAATCAAGTCATGCTCTTTGTCTTCGATAAAGAGATAAATGAACAAAAGGCGCGAGCCTTGCTCGGTGGCGACCTCCTGCAAGAGTACGAGTTGTGTAGGGGCGAAGCCTTTGAAACTGTAATAAGGAGGAACTAATATGGAGGATATTAGCAATATCCGAGTAACGGAAGTGAATAATGCCTTTCTCGAAAGGCTGGTAACTGGAGAGGGCCTGTTTATCAACGATAAAACAGCGGCTGTTTTCGCAGTATCCTATGCAATAAATAACGATCTTGATCGCGATATAACAGATAATTATGCCTTGCCAACGCCAACAGTTAACAAGTGGGATGCTGCGAGTGTAGATTCCTCCGGAGCCCTCCGTCTCATAGTACAGCTTCGTCATCCAGAGATTGAGTGTCCCTTTAGAGTCATTCAGGGTATTATGAACATAGGTCTCAACAAAATGCGCGAGCTATGCCCCGAAACTGGCTTCATTAAAATCTCAAGATTCATGAAGAAGGAAGACCTATAAATGGTGATTAGTAATGAAAACGCATATGAATTACAACGTGCTTTTAAGGCTCATTTGAATTCTTTGCATTATAGTGCTGCAGATTGCAATCTTATTAGCAATGACGCCTTTTTGCTTTTTAATCAGACGCTCGGCATAAGCTTCGGAGAGTTTTTAGAAAAAGGACTTACTAATGAGCTTTGTGACTGTCTTCAAAGATACTTCAGGCTATCAGGCGACAAGAAGGCTGAGCAGGCTAAAACTTCTCGCTATTTGGAGGCCATGCAGCTGCTTTATAGCTTCTTTAGAAAACGGCATCCTGAGGGAGTTGAAGCGGTGCTCCGCTCAGAAGAGACGGGCGCTTTAATCAATTATTGCCAATCTATGCGTCTTCAATACTCCTACAAACCTCTTCTGGTCTTGGCTATGTTAGAAATCGCAACAACAAACGGAACTACTACCCTGTCTGAACTGACACATTACTTCATTTCCTTTTATTCTGATCGAGCCAAGAGAGGTTTAATAGCAGAAAAGGAAGATAGTCTTTTTGCTCAAAAAGAAATTGTTTTTGCTGAAGCAAAGCAAAACATCTTGAATAATGCTGTTCGTATCTTGGTCAAGGATGGTATCATTTCTCTCGAGCAGGAGCAAGTAGCATTTACACCAGGCGCATTATTTGGCTACTTGAACAATAAAGCGGAGGCAATTCGCATTTGTCAAGAACTGCTTGAGGCTTATTACAATAAACTCGTATTGGCTAGTCCTGATTCGAATTTTGATAAAGAAAATATGCTAGGACGAGTACTTGGTCAAATGTACAACGGCGCTGGCTCTAGAGAAAAGGTAACCATGATTCATCTGTTTGGTGTTAAGTATGGTCCACTAATTGAGAAAGATAAATTAAATATAGGAAATATCATTAAGCATTCTGGCTTGCCGAATAGCTACTATGTGGAGGTTAGAAAAGGTATTCGATTGTCGCAATATGTTATCGCAAAGGAATAACGTTTTATACACGGGTTTTAAGTAGGTATGTTCATGCAAAATTATAATTTTATTAAAGGTACCTTTCAGAAAGAATTGAAAAACAGGTTTCTTTGTGAGGTTCTTGTTGACGGAGTGGCGACGCTTTGTTACGTTCCATCTTCGTGTCGCCTTAGTAATTTCCTCCAACTTGAGGGAAGGTCTGTCCTTCTTGTTCCCACCTCCGAGCGCTCCAAAACACAGTTCGCTCTATTTGCTGTTTGTTATAGAAATAGCTATATTTTATTGAATTCTTCAATAGCGAATCGCGTAATTGACGCTAACTTGCACAAGCGTCGCTTCTGTTTTCTTGGAAAGCGAAAAACAGTCATAAAGGAACGCTCAATATATAATTATAAAACTGACCTATTCTTGCCAGAAACAGATACTATAATTGAAATCAAGAGTATAATTTCGACGGATACAACTGCGCTTTTCCCCTCAGTATATTCGGAAAGAGCAATCAATCAATTAGTATACCTCCAGAAGCTGCTTAAGCAAGGGCATCGAGTCTGCTTTTTTATAGTTTCATTAAGCCCCTTTGTCCAACAAATTTCCATCGATGCAAAAACCCGCTTCTATAAAGAATTTATTAGGTGCATTCAATTAGGAATGCATGTTTCCGCCTACAGCTGTCGAGTTAAAGAAGGTACTGTTACGATAAGCAGAACCCTTCCATTAAATTACTAACCTCTATATTACATTATCCGCACATAAAAGAAACTATGTAGAACAGTAATTTGGTGTAATGCAGAATGATAATAATGCATGGATAAATTCAACCAATATTGAAAAAGAAGGTTTAAACTATGTTTGCAGCAAGCACATATGAAGAAGTAATCGCCATAGAACGACAAATTGAAAATCAAGAGATTGTTGTTTTTCTGTTTGTAAAACCAAATGATCAAGCAGCATTGAATATAATCAAGGAATTTGAGTACATACATTATAACT
>JAZNFR010000054.1:0-2432 GCA_045576055.1 Eubacteriales bacterium | reverse complement strand
TGCCGTTGAGCAATCGTATCTTAAAAGGTTTTGGGTAATAGCGAAGGATAGCACACGCATAGCACAATTATGTATCGGTGCAGGGCTGAACCTGTTAACACGCAGAGCAGATGCGTAAATGGTTCGTCAATTAGGCAATGAATTGACAAGTCAGGGCGGCAAAGAAAAATGCATACGGAAACCTCGCCTCTAGGACGTATTGGATTTTGGACTTAGACCTTTTGAACTTTCAAGGGTCTAAGTCTGTCCATTCTGCTCCGTTTGCCTACATAGGACGTGAACGTTTGGGATGCAAAAACGGCTCACGTCCGTTTTTTGTGCGACACATTCGTGTCCCACAACCGACCCACATATATGTCCCAAACTATAAAAAACAAGCAGGTGCGCCGTAAACGCACCTGCCTTTGGTTATTCTCTTTCGTAATGGTCTATATAATCTCGTTCCCTCTCCCTAGTGATGAAGTCCATAAAGAAATCCCATATAGTTCTTCCATCTCGGGTGACCTGTTGTTCCATCCAATCTTGCTGTTCCCATGCTTGCTGTTGCAAGTCAGAAATCTCGGCTCTTGCATAAGTAAGTTTAATTTCTGCTTCATTCGCCTTTGCCTTGGCATCATTAAGCTGCTCGTTTAATTCTGCTACCCTACGGCGCTGGTTAAGTTCCCGTTTCAGCTTCTGTCCCATCGCAGACAATCGCTCGATTGCCTGTTTCATCCAAGAGCTTGTTTCTGCCTTGCGGCGCAGTTCTTGATAGTCGGTTTCTTTCATTGTAACCGTTGCAGGCGTTACCTGCTTTGTGATGGGGTTCTTTTTCTCGGGATGGTACTGCACCTCTATTTCATAGTCGGGGCCGTCATAGGCTGCTTGAACAGCTTGTACTAAACCTTTTTCGGCTCGGACAGTATGCAGCTCGTCCTTGGCGATTTCCAATTCCTCAGCCGTTTTGGTAAGTTCTTGGGATAGGGTTGCAGTCTTCTCCTGCAATTCCTGTAGCTGTTTTTGTGCTTTGTAGGTGTTTGTGTCCAAATGCTCCTTGCCGCCAGTACCACGCACTACCTCAAAGCCAGCGTGGGCGCAGAGGGTTGCCAAAAATTGATTCTCGCGGCTCTCCCATTGGATTTGGGCGGTATTGTTGATACCCTGTGATATAAACCCTTGCTGCTCCAATGCTCGGGACAGGGAACTTTGGGTTTCCATTCCACGAGAGAAGCCGTCACCTACTGGAATATAGTCAATATGAACGTGACCCACCTGTGAGCCGTTCACGCCCACAGATTCGTCACAATGATAATATAAGCCACAGAGCTTCAAGTGCGGATTCCGTCTTTCCCAGTCCTCGGTAAAGGCTCGCAAGATTCTCTTTCCGTCGTTCTTGCTGCATATTGGTGTGCCATCTGCTTTCTTGCCATAGATACCGATAATTAACTCATAGACTGGCTTTTTCTTGCTGTCCTCGCAAATCTGCTTGTAGTAATCGGTGATTTTGCGGTCTTCCCGTTTCTGCTTGGCGTTGTATGCTTTGACCGCTTCACCAAACAGCCTTTCGTATGCTGCCTTTGGGTCTTCATCCAGCCATACCTCAAAATGTCCGTTAGGGTCGATGTGGTCTTCCTTTGCAATCACCTTTGGATTGCGGAGATTGTGTTGCCTTGCCACTTGGCTGCCGTTGTGCGTTGATATGGTTACTTCGTTTTCAATTTCCATTGTCTGCTCCTTTTTTATAAGTTTAACAAGAATATAGACGATTCAGCAAAAGGAGCTTGACAATGTCAATAACCCAATATTACTTTCGGCAAGCCAAAAGTATTGGGTGGCTGCGGCCAAGAGCAAGAACGGCAACCACAATGCATCTTTCAAGATGCAGCTTTCTGACCACCGACAACGCTGGTGATCAGAAAGCCTACAGAGGACAACACCTTGATTTCTTGCGGTCAATCAAGTATAATTCAGTTAGATAAACTTGAATTTGTAGAAAACGAGGATTGGTTATGAAAAAGTCAATTATATGGATTGTTACAATATCTGTCTTATTAATTGCAGGTATCGTTTTATACAGTTTGGCAAGGCCTTGTAAATTAGAAACGCACGAATACGAGATTTTAGAAAATTTCAAAGATATAAAAATTACAACGGATACCGCAGATATTCAATTCATCCTTTCCGAAAAACCAAACAGTTTCATTGTTTGTGAAGAAGAAAAGAATGCAAAGCATTCTGTCATAGTAAAAGAAAACACATTGCGAATTGAAGTTGATGATAACAAGAAATGGTATGAATATTTAGACATAAACTTTTGCACACCTAAAATAACAGTATATTTAGAAAAAAGTGTATATGGTAATATTTCACTTGAAACTGATACTGGAAACATTTTGTTAGATAATATAATCGCAACGGGAAAACTGGCAACGGAAACAGAGACAGGCAATGTT
>JAZNFR010000053.1:0-2153 GCA_045576055.1 Eubacteriales bacterium | reverse complement strand
CATACGATATTCGACAATTGTCGAAATATATTCAGAGATTTTAAAATGTCCACATTGTAGGGAGCATTTTTTCAAAGGGCTCTATTTTTCCTCTGGAACTATGAATTCACCTGAAAAGTCTTATAGATTAGAGCTGGTTTTTTCTTCCGAGGATTCCGCAAACGAATTAAGAGAGCATGTAAAAGAATACTCTATAAATTTCAATTTTAGTAAGCGAAATGGTAAGTCTATTTTATACATTAAAAGATATGAAATGATAGAAAATTTTCTTGCCTTGATGGGGGCTAACAATTCAGCATTTGAATTAATCAACTCGAAAATCAATAATGAGGTTAGGAGTATTGCTAACCGTGCAACAAACTGCGACTCTGCAAATATAAATAAATCACTTGCAGCAACGCAAAAATATACATTTGCAATTAATGAAATAATAAGGCTAGGACGATTTGATGAATTATCTAAGCCTTTACAGGAAATTGCAATATTAAGAATTGAAAACGATGATATAAATTTAGTTGAGCTTGGTAAGCGACTTTCACCACCCGTATCTAAATCGGGCGTGCACCATCGGCTAGAAAAGATTTTGAAATTTTATAATTCATTAAAATAAGCTTTAGAAAGGAAAAAACTATGTCGAATTTTGTTCATTTGCATCTTCACAGTGAATATAGCTTGCTTGATGGCGCATGTAGAATTAAAGATATTCCCAAAATTGCTAAAGAGCTTGGACAAAGTGCGGTGGCACTAACAGACCACGGCAATATGTTCGGCGCAGTTGAGTTCTATAAGGCTTGTAAAAATGAAGGAATAAAGCCAATTATTGGTTGTGAGGTATATTTAGCACCTAAATCCCGTCTTGAAAAATCTAAGGTAGGCAATGTTTCGTATTATCACTTAGTTTTGCTTGTGAAAAATGGAATCGGCTACAAAAACCTTTCTTATCTCGTTTCAAACGGATATACCGAGGGCTTTTATGTTAAGCCACGTATTGATTTAGAGATTTTAAAAGAGCATTCTGAGGGTTTAATTGCACTTTCAGCATGCTTAGCTGGATATATTCCTTCGGCAATTATTTCTGGAGATTTTCATTCTGCTAAAGAGCATATTAAGGTTATGCAGTCAATATTTGGCAAGGATGATTTCTATCTTGAGCTTCAAGACCATGGTATAGATGACCAAAAAACTGTAAATCAAGTTCTAATTGAGCTATCTAAAGAATTCGGTGCACCTTTGGTATGCACAAACGATGTTCATTACTTAAGGAAAGGCGATTCATATATACAAAATGTTTTGATGTCCGTTCAAATGAACGTTACCTTGAACTCAAAATCCGATAAAATGTTCCCAACTAATGAATTTTATTTCAAAAGCGAAGAGGAAATGAAAAAGGAATTTGGATATATAAGGGAAGCGTGTGAAAATACACAGGCTATTGCTGACAAATGTAATTTTGACTTTGAATTCGGTCAAACAAAGTTACCTAAATATCCATTACCATGTGGTGTTTCTGCAAAAGATTATCTATCTAAGCTTGCTTATGATGGTTTTTCTAAGAGAACAAGTCAAAATCAAATAGTATTTACCGATTTACATCCAAAGTCAGAATATATTAATAGAATTGAGTACGAGCTTTCGGTTATTGACAAAATGGGGTATAATGATTACTTCCTAATTGTGTGGGATTTCATTAATTATGCTAAGAGTCAAAATATTCCAGTAGGACCAGGCAGAGGCTCAGGTGCTGGTAGCTTAGTTGCTTATTTACTTGAAATTACAGATGTAGATTCAATTAAATTTGACTTACTTTTTGAGCGTTTCTTAAATATTGAAAGAGTAAGTATGCCTGATATTGATACTGATTTTTGCTACGAAAGGCGAGATGAGGTTATTGAGTATGTTAAGGCAAAATATGGACAAGATCACGTTGCTCAAATAGTTACCTTTGGTACTATGGCAGCAAAAGCTGCAATAAAAGACGTTGGACGCGCTTTGGAAATTCCATATGCTGATGTTGATTTAGTTTCTAAGCTTATCCCAAGAAGAATAAACATTTCAATTGCTGAGGCGCTTAGTGAATCACAGCAATTAAAATCACTATATGATTCCAATGTTTTGATTAGACAGCTAATTGATACAGCTATGCAAATTGAGGG
>JAZNFR010000052.1:0-2317 GCA_045576055.1 Eubacteriales bacterium | reverse complement strand
ATTTAGTATAATATGGTATAATAAATTAAATACTTTTTGAGGTGAAATATGGAAAAGTCAATCACAAAATTAAAGATGCTTAAAATATGGGAGATTTTATGTCGTGAAACGGATGAAAACAACCCAATGCCTTCAACTGTTCTTATGAAGAAACTAGCCGATATGGGAATTCCTTGCGACCGACGTACCCTTTATAAGGATATAGATGCCTTGAACGAAAACGGCTATGAGGTTTTATGCAATCGCGCTCGTCAAAACGAATACTATGTTCTCGACCGTAGCTTTGACACGGCTGAGCTACATATTTTAATGGACGCAGTTCAAGCCTCGTCATTTGTTACCGAGGAAAAAACCAACGAGCTAGTTGAAAAGATTGCTAATCTTGCTGGCAACTGCAAGGGCGAGGTTTTAAAATCTAACGCTGTTGCTTTTAATACTGTTAAAAGCACAAACGAAAAAATATATTATTCAGTTAATGAAATAATAACAGCAATAGAAGAGAAGAAGAAAATTGAGTTTTATTATTTTAACTATGATTCCTCGCACGAAAAGATGTATAGAAAGGATAAGCAAAAATATATTGTTAATCCATATGCTACAATCTTTTCAAACGATTCGTATTATCTTCTTTGCTATGACGACAAGCACGAGGGAATGGCACACTATCGCATAGACCGTATGGATACCGTGCGAATTTCAGAGGAGCCAATTACTAAGCGTCCTGAGCTTAAAAGGTTCGATGTCAAAAGGCATAAAAAGCAGGTTTTCAGTATGTTCGCAGGTGAAAGTGAAACTGTTACCCTAAGAATAAACAAAGCACTAATTGATGCTATGTTTGATAAATTTGGCACAGCAATTAAAATGAAAATGATAAATGAAAACGAGGCTGAATTTACAACTGATGTGCAAATTAGCCCCGCGTTTATCGGCTGGTGCTGCTCGTTTGGAAATAGACTAATGGTTGTTTCCCCAAGCAGTGTAATCGACAAAGTAAAAGAACAAATAGATGAATTAAAATCACAATATTAGTCTTAAGCTGATATTAAATTGTAAATAATATCTAAAAGTGTTTCACCAAACACCTTGCCCCTAACAATAGTACGAAAGATTTTGTTTGCCTCTCTTTGGGATGGCGTGATATTATCTACTTTAAAGAATCGTGTTTTGCTTTCGTTTATATTTTCTTCAATGCAGGAAATTGTGTATTCGCCGTTTTCTTTAGTTAGGGAATATGCCACATAAATGCCTTTTGCTAACTTGCGCCTTGATATTTTCAAAATACGTCTCCAATGCTTACTTGATTATAATATAATTATATCAAAAATTTAAGAAAAATAGTAAGCTAAGCCTTAAAAGGCAATTGCTGGAAGCAAAACCAAGTTTTAAATTAAAAAATTGTTTAATTTTGTATATTGCGTATACAAAAATAAATGTGTTGATTTTACAAAGTCTTTATGGTACAATATTTGAAGATGAAAAAGAAAGAGGTCAAATAAATGAAAAATAAATTAAAGTTAATATCATTAATGATGCTTACAGTATTATTAGTTGCGGTTTTGTTTTCCTCCTGTGGTAATGGGCTAGAAACTGACACAGCAACAGAAACCGAAACAGAAACTGAGGTTGTTGAATATATTCCTACACACTATGCAACTATCGAAATCAGAGATTACGGAACAATCAAGCTTGAGCTTTACGGCAATTTAGCGCCAATCACAGTTGAAAACTTTGTTAATCTAGCAAAGGAAGGCTTGTATGAGGGACTTACATTCCATAGAATAATAACTGGCTTTATGATTCAAGGCGGTGGCTTTGATGTAAGTGGCAACGAAATGGATGTTCCATCAATCACTGGTGAATTCGCTTCAAATGGTATTAAAAACCCAATCAAGCACGTGCGTGGAGTTATCTCTATGGCAAGAGCAGATGCAAAAGATAGCGCATCAAGCCAGTTCTTTATAATGCACGAGGCAGCTCCTCATCTAGATGGAGATTACGCAGCATTTGGTAAGGTTATAAGCGGTATTGAGGTTGTTGACGAAATTTGTAAAAATGTTCCACAAGGAAATAATGGTGCAGTTAGCGTAAGCAATAGACCGGTAATCGACAGCGTAACAATAGAAGACGTAGAATAAAAGAATCCACCCAAACGGGTGGATTCTTTTATTTATCATTGTTTTCTTCTGTGCGCTTTTTATCATGTCTTAGGTTTCTGAAATACATTGCCAAATCTAGTGAAACCATAGTAAAGTTCAAGAAATAGAAGAAAAGAACATACCATTTTTCACCATAATCAAAATCAGGATTAATAAATTTA
>JAZNFR010000051.1:0-2862 GCA_045576055.1 Eubacteriales bacterium | reverse complement strand
TTCCTAAGACCGCTTGGCCTCCGACTTTGTCTTCAAGGCTTTGCCTTGAATTAGGTTCGGATGCAAGGCTAAGGCGTTGTCTGCTTGCAAGCATAAGCCGTGCCGTAGCACATTTTCGCAAGAAAATGCATCCTGCCGGGCGCGCCCTGACGGACAGATTCAACTTGTTTTCAAGGCTTTGCCTTGAATTAGGTTCGCAAGCTTGACGAAAGGCGTCTGCAAGCTCGCTTGTAAGCGCCTCGGCAATGCTCATTGCGTTAGCAATGTATCCTGCCATTGTTTTTACGGTAGGAGCAAGCCCATCCCCTACACAAGAAGAAAAATCCCTCCGTCAACTGCGTTGACACCTCCCTTTACAAAGGAGGCATTTTTCTTTTAAAAGATAAAAAAGACACCCATTAGTTAGGTGTCTTTTCTTTTTTTGGTATTTGGGAAAGAAGTACGGCTGTAAGCATTAGAACACAGCCTATTAGTATTCTGCCTGATGGGATTGTTTTTTCAAAAATACATTCAAAGACGGTGGCAAATAGTCCCTCGAGGGCGAAGATTAGTGAAGCTACCGCTGGGGCTGTGCGCTTTTGTCCTATATTTTGGAGTGTGTAGGCGGCGCCCGATGACATTACACCACAATATAGAATTGGCACGATATTATTTGTTATTCCCTGCCAAGTGAGGTTACCAAAGATAAGCCCTAGAGTTAGACAAATTGCACCTGCCACAAAGAACTGAGTGGATGAAAATTTAAGTGTGCTAACCACTTTTCCTACTCTATCAACAAAAATCATTTGTGCAGAAAATCCAAACGCACAAAGAAGCACGAGCAAATCTCCCAGTTGAATTCTAAAATCACTTGTGATTGAGAGGAAATAAAGTCCTAAAAGCGAAATCGGAATTGCAATCCACACAAAAATTGATGGCTTTTGCTTGAACATAATTAGCATAGCCACAGGCAAAATGATTAAGTAAAAGCCTGTTATAAAGCCTGCCTTTCCACTCTCTCCAGTTAGCTGAATTCCCGCTTGCTGTAAAACAGCAGAGATAGCAAGGAGAGCGCCCGAAATTGCACCAAAAGCGATTGTGCGCTTTAGCTTTGGCTTCTTTTCTTCCTTTGTTAATTCCTTTTCGCGCTCGAAAATTAATATAACCGGTATTAAAATAATACCACCTATTATAAATCTAATTCCGTTGAATGAAAAATTATCTATGTTAGCAGTATCTCTGCCAACTATGTCTTGAAACGGAAAGCCCGAGCCCCATATAATCGCTGTCAAAAGACAAATGAGTGGGCCTAAAAATTTCAATTTTTTCTTTTGCATACTAATCCTTTAGTGTAGCTTGATAGTCTCTTAGTATTGTTTCAACCTCTTTATATGTTAGTGCGTGGTTTATAGCTACTCGCACAGGGGCGTTGCCCTTTAGTCCCTTTAGGTACCAGCTGATGTGCTTGCGCGCCTCGGGAATGGCTGCTTTTTCGCCCTTTTCTTCTACCATAAGGGTGGTGTGATAAAGGGCAAGCTTTATTTTTTCCTCGGCTGTTGGGGGGGTATAATCAAGCCCTTGGGCTTTATATTTAATTTCTTTAAATATGAAAGGATTTCCAAGTGCTCCTCTACCTATCATTACTGAATCAACGCCTGTTTCTTCTATCATTCTAAATGCGTCATCAGCCGTATTTATATCGCCATTACCGATAACGGGAATTTTAACTGCTTCCTTTACGGCTTTTATGTAGTCCCAATTTGCGCTTGGCTCATACATTTGTGCGCGTGTGCGCCCGTGAATTGCAATTGCATAAGCGCCCGAGTCCTCTGCCATTTTGGCAAACTCAACGCAGTTTATACTCTCCTTGTCCCACCCTGCACGGAATTTAACCGTAACGGGAACATTTGAGGCTTTTACGCACTCTTTTATAATCTCAGATGCTAATTTTATATCGCGCATAAGGGCTGAGCCGTCTCCACTTGATACTATCTTTTTAACAGGACAGCCCATATTTATATCAATCGTTTCGGGGAGAATTTTGCTTTTTGTATGCTCGTATAGTCCTTTCGACAAAAGATATGCAGCATTTGCCATACACCTTGGCTCGTGCCCAAAGATTTGAATACCCATTGGGGTATCGTCCGCTCTAATTTCGGCAAGGGTGCCGGTTTTTTTGTCGTTAAACTCCATAGCCTTTGCGCTGACCATTTCGCTCACGCAAAAATCAGCACCATATTCTCTTGCTATTTTTCTAAATGCGTAGTCGGTTACTCCTGCCATCGGGGCAAGAATTATTTTGTTTTTGAAATCTATCATTTCTCGCTCCTTTCAGCTTGAGTTTACACCTCATCCACCGCTACTAATGTTTATTTTATATTTTTCGTTCTACCTTGCGGTCCCCCTTCCCCCACTGGGGAAGGCTGGGCGCCATCGGGGCAAGAATTATTTTGTTTTTGAAATCCATAATCTTACCTCCTTGGCAAAAATCCCTCCGTCAACTACGTTGACACCTCCCTTTACAAAGGAGGCTAATTTTGTTTTTGCACAGACTTATACTCGTCGTAATACTTGTAGTAAGGACATTCCCTATTCTTTGCTACAAGATAATCAAGATATTCATCCTCGTCGAGATCTATTTTGCATACGTAGTCGTCTATTTCCTCGTCGTAGTCAAAATATTCACAGCTTTCACAGTTTTTTGGCATATTTTTTACCTCTTATAAGTAGGGGAGGATATTATCCTCCCTTACATTTTCAAATTAAAATTTTAGACTAAAGAAACAAGTTGTTCTAGGCGCACCTGTTATCCATTTTGGATTAAAGAAGCAAGTTAGACAAGGCGCACCGCAAAGCGAACTTTGAAGGCGTTCTTCTCTATTT
>JAZNFR010000050.1:0-1906 GCA_045576055.1 Eubacteriales bacterium | reverse complement strand
CATTGCACCATACTCGTCAACCGCCACTTCAGTGTCGCAGTACTTACATACGTGAAGAATGTACATATTTGCGTAATAGTTTACGTCTGTTGTTTTTTCTTCAATCTCATCAACGTATACGCCTGTACCAAATACAAGAACTAAATCGTTTGTATGAATCGGATCAGCAAGCAATTTCATAGAACCGCACATTTGGCAAATACCCGAACAGGTATTACCCTCCTCGGTTACTATATTGTGGTTAGAATTATAGTAAACGTCACAGTGATTTGCGTATGTTACAGTAGCCTTTGTAAGAAGACCTAATAGATCTGTCAAAATAGCATCGCCTTCATTACCTGTATATACTATCTCAGTAATGCCCCTTGTATTGAAGAAGCTGGTATTGTCTGTGGTAGAAATTGAAGTAAGACCCTTAGGAATAGTTATCTTTTTTAGTCCTGTTGAATAGTCAAATGCCTTATTACCAAGAGAGGTTACACCTTCAGGTATTACAAATTCCTCTAATGACGTGCATTTGATTACGCCAAATGAAGTGGTTGAATTTGGGAAAACAAGCTCTGTAATTTTGCCACTGTTAACTCCGTTAATGGTTTCAAAGCCATCATGGAAAACAAGTGATGTTGTTACACCGTATGAGTTATTTGAGCCAATGCTTTGTAAGCTTGTAGCTTCGGATAAATCCCATAGAACCTTGCTACAGCCATTTGTAACGTAGTTTGCAATTGTCTTACAGGAGCTAGGTACCTTTAGGTACTCAAGATTAGAGCAACCATGGAAGCAGTCCTGTGGAATAGAGGTAACACCTGATGGCAAATCTGCTCTTTTGAGTGAAGTGCAGTTTTGGAACGCTTTACCACCTAATGAAGTTAATGTGCTTGGAAAAGCTACAGTTTCTAGGCTTGTGCAACCATAGAAGCAGCTTGATGGAATCGAGGTACAGCTATTTGGAAGTGTAATTGTTGTAAGAGATGAGCAACCGCTAAATGACGCATAATGTAACCAAACGCCGTCAGGTAAATATACATCGATTAATGATGAGCAACCACTATAAAGATGGTCAAGTCTTGCATCCGCAAACACCTCAACTCTAACAACTGAAGCACTTGTGTACATTTCATCATCGCCCAAGCTGAGTGCTGTATTCAACGTAGACATATCAATTCTCATATTACTGCTTGTTTTTCCATTGTAAATATAATATGAGGGATACGTTGTAAATGTGCCGTCAGCATTTTTAAGCACAACTCGTGAATCGTGGTCGCTGTAGGTATTTGCAAGGGATTCCATACCTTCAACCTCTGTAACTGTGCCATACTCATTTGATGCAGAACCTGTTACAGCACTAACACCTACTGCAAATAAGCAAACAAGCAAAGCGCTTATTGCAAGTGCTAAAAAGATTTTCTTTTTCATAATTTTCTCCTTTTGTGTTATTACGCGTATTGGTAATTTATATTAACATATATGTGGAAAACTGTCAAGATGAACAAAAAAAAAAAAAAAAATGAACTGTTTTTGTGAAAAATGCACAAAATCCATTCATTTTTTAATGTAATTAAAATATTTTATTTTTGAAATATTTTGCGAAAAAGCCACACTTGTATGCGCTTTTCGAAAAAATGCCGATTTATAAGTTTAAAAGTTATATTACATTTTTGGTTAATTTATACAAATCGAGCATAAATGTTAATTTTTTGTGAATTTATACAAGAGATTCTATCGCTGCGCTCCAGAATGACAACGACGTATGCCAAACACGTCATCCTAAGCGAGCAACGTGAGTCGAATGGGTCTAATGTTTTCGAGTTTCAATGTGTCCCCTACAATGCGGACGGTAAGGCACTGTCCCCTACAATAGCAAAAAAAGAAGCCACCCGTTGAGTGGCTTCTTTTTTATTAGTTT
>JAZNFR010000049.1:0-2494 GCA_045576055.1 Eubacteriales bacterium | reverse complement strand
ATAAGCCACTTGCTGATAATGACAATGGTAGAATAAGTGAGATAGTATCGGCGTCGAAAAAATTCTATCTTCAAGCGGGATATATCTTTGTCTCTTTGACTGTGGGACTTGCTGTTTTTTATCCAATGTATGTTACAGTGGACGGCTTTTCTCCAGTTGCAATGGGAGTATTAGTCATTGTTCTCGGCGCTAATGGCTGTCTTGAGTTTTTCACTCTTGCGAAATACAGGGTGCTACTAACGGCTGACCAAAAAACCTACGTCGTCTCCCTTTCCTCTATTGTGCAAATCGTTGCGCAAACTGGTATAATCGCGCTTTTATCCATCTTTCAAGTTAATATAGTTGTTGTTCGTACGGTTGCGATTTTGTCAATTGTATTGCGCACTGTGATTTTGAACATCTATTGTAGAACAAAATACAAAAATATAAATTATAAAGCCAAGCCTGATATGAAAGCACTTGATAAACGTTGGGATGCGATGTTTTTGCAGGTTTTGGGGGCGATTCACACTGGAACAACCGTATTGCTTTTAACTGTTATAGTAAAAGATTTAACTCTTGTAAGCGTATATTCGATTTTCCATATAGTGGTTAATGGGCTTAATAAAGTGTTGGGAATATTTCAATCTGGTCTTTCGGCATCGTTTGGTGACGTGATTGTAAAAGGTGAAACAAAGACACTCCAAAAATCTTATAAAGAGTTTGAACTTGGATTTTATCTTATAATGACGTTTTTGTACGGCGTTGGCTTTGTAATGATGATGTCGTTTGTAAAGCTTTACACAAGAGACGTTGAGGATGCCAGCGTATATATGCAGCCGATAATAGCGTTTATGATGCTTGTGGACGGGGTTGCTTATAGTATAAAAAATCCACAAGGAATGCTTGTAATATCAGCGGGAATGTATAAGGAAACAAGATGGCGTACGCTAACACAAGGTTTGATATCGTTGGTTGGCGGTATTATACTTGCATTCCCATTTGGAATATATGGTATTCTTGCCGCGTCAATCGCATCAAACCTATATAGAGATGTAGACTTGTTTTTCTTTGCTGCTAAGCGAATAACAGGGTTGAGTCCGTGGCGGTCATTCAAAAACATTGCGGCTAGACTTTTATCACTTGCCGCCATTCTTACGCCGTTTTTCTTCTTGGAAATAAAGGCGAATAGCTGGATACAGTGGGTGTTATGGGCGAGCGTGGTGAGTATATATGCAGGTATTGTGCTGCTTGTATTTGCGTTAATATTTGATTTTAAGACGCTGAAAAATGGAATCAAAAGATTTGTAAGAATTTTCAAAAGAGGTTAAAATGGATTTTGTAGTAGAGTATAAGGACTGCTGTGGCTGTGGTGCTTGCCACGAGGTATGCCCAAAAAGCGCTATTTCAATGAAAACAGACGAGTGCGGCTACGTATATGCATCTATTGATGGTGGTCTTTGCATTGATTGCGGTAAGTGCAGAAGCGCATGTCCTGCAATAAAAAACGACTATGAAAAAGACTTTGTAAAAAAAGCGTATGCGGCAACGAGTCTTGATGAGTCAACGAAAAAATCAGCCTCGGGAGGCATTTTTGCTCTCTTTGCAAAAAAGGTATTGGCTGATGGCGGCGCTGTTTTCGGCACGGAAATGGACGAAAGCTTCAACGTGCAGGTGATAGGCATAACGAGCGTGGACGAGCTTTATAAACTCCAAGGCTCAAAATATGTTCAGTCCAATATGTTACCGGCATTCAAACAAATTAAAGATGCTATAAAGGACAAAAAAGTGCTGTTTTGCGGCACGCCTTGCCAAGTTTCTGCTCTTAAAAATTACATAGGCAATAAAAGTGACAATTTAATTCTTGTTGATCTTGTTTGTCACGGAGTGCCGAATAACCAAATGTTTAAGGATGAAATTGCCGTCTTGCAAAAGAAATACAAAGGAGGACTTTCTAAATACGTATTTAGAGATAAGGATTTTGGCAGGAATGGCGTTGGAAGCATAAAAATAAAAAATAAAAAGAAAAAACTTATTTGTGGTGATAATTCAAATTATTATAAGGCTTTTTTGAAAAATGATATATTAAGAGAAAGTTGCTTGGATTGTAAATATGCCAATATTAATCGTTTGGGTGATATTACCATTTGCGATTATTGGGGCATTGAAAATCAGGAAGATAAGTTTTATAAAGAATGCCAAGAAAGGGGAATAGTTGGCATTTCGGGCATAATTGTTAACACTGAAAATGGTGATGAATTTTTTAAAGAGAACACAGATAAGCTCTTTTACAAGGGTTCAACAGTTGAAAAAATACAAAAAGGCAATCCAAACCTTCTTCGTTCAACTACAAGAGGTGCAGATTATGACATGATAAGAAAAATTTACAAGGAAAACGGTTGGAAAGGCGTTTCATACTACTATAACAAAAAGTTCAGAAAGCAAAGAATAAAAAGAAATATTTATAATGCTTTCCCTGAATTTGCAAAAAAACTTATAAAAAAAGTATTAGGCA
>JAZNFR010000048.1:0-2943 GCA_045576055.1 Eubacteriales bacterium | reverse complement strand
AAGCATTAATTATAACACATGCAGCTGTTATTGAAATAATGAAAGCAAAGGAAACTGCTAAAGAGGAAACACCTGAAGAGGTTCCAGTAGCTTAACTAAACAAAACCAAAAGAAACCACTCAAGAGGTGGTTTCTTTTTTTATGTCATAAATACAAAAAAATCGAATAATATATATAAAAAAGACAAGGGGGCAAAAATGCAAGAAATAAAAGGCTTAACAGACGAGGAGGTTTTGCTCTCGCGTCAAGAGTATGGAGAAAACAAACTAACAAAACAAAAGAAAAAGGGCTTTTTAGCGCACTTTTGGGGCAACTTAAAGGACCCGATAATCAAGGTCTTAATCGTTGCACTTTTTATTAATATTGCGGTCTCATTTCCACGTGTGAATTGGTTTGAAAGCTTTGGTATATTAACATCTATTTTAATAGCAACACTTGTTTCAACTATAAGTGAATATAGTAGCGAAAACGCATTCGAAAAGCTCCGTCAAAAGGATGGGGAAGCGCTCGTTAGCGTAAAAAGAGCAAATGGAGTGTCTAAAATTAACGAAAGTGAGCTAGTAGTAAAAGACATCGTTATTTTGGAATCCGGTATGGCAGTTCCCGCTGATATAACTCTATATACGGGCGAAATCAAGGTAAATGAGTCAGCCTTGACAGGAGAAAGCGAGGAAATAAGAAAATACGCAGAAAATGGTAAGAATTCCATATTAAAGGGTAGCTTAATTACTGGAGGATATGCAGAAGGTGTTGTATCGGCAGTAGGAGAGAAGACCTTTTACGGAAAAATTGCAAACGACCTGAGCAGAGAAACGCGCCCAAGCCCATTAAAAATACGCTTAACACACTTGGCAAAAAGCATCAGTCGCCTTGGCTATCTTTTGGCTGCTGTTACAGCACTTGCTTACTTGTTTAATGCTTTTTTTATAGATACGCACTTTGTAATGAGTGAAACACTAGCATTACTATCTGATTTTCGCTTCGTTATATCAAAGCTCTTAGGCGCATTAACCTTAGCAATTTCAATCACGGTTGTCGCAGTTCCGGAAGGATTACCGATGATGATAACTGTGGTCCTCTCTTCAAATATGAAGAAAATGGCACGCGATAATGTTTTAGTGCGTAAAATGGTCGGCATAGAAACGGCAGGGAATATTAATCTGCTTTTTACCGACAAAACAGGCACCTTGACTGAGGGGAAGCTAAAGGTGAAATGCTTTATTTCACCGAAAGGTGAAAAAATAGGAAGAGAAGAACTGAAAATTAAGACAAAATTTAGAGAATACCTCACCCTGTGTGCGAATTTTTGTACAAACGCAGAAAGAAATGGTAACAAAATAATAGGCAATGACGCACAAGAAACAGCACTTTTAGAATATTTACAAGCCTATCACCCAAGAGCCGTTATTCTTGAGAAAAATCCCTTTGATAGCGCTAAAAAATATAGCTCTGCACAAATTAAGTATGATGGTAAAGAACTAACACTTATAAAAGGAGCACCAGAAATTCTTATATCATCTGCCAGCTCGTACATTGACGAAAACGGGCGTACTATAAATATAAATGAAGAAGTGAAAAGGATCTTGTATAGAAAGCTAAACGAATTGACAAAGGAATCATATAGGGTTCTTGCCTTTGGCGTAAAAGAAGGAAAAAGCGACACTCCTCTCGATAAAATTGCAATTTTATGCCTAGGAGTGTTTAAGGATAAGGTAAGAAACGAGGTGCCGAAAGCCGTTCTTAGTGTACAAGAAGCAGGCGTTAGTGTCGTTATGGTTACAGGCGATAGCGTTGGCACGGCAACCGCAATTGCAAAGGAATGTGGAATCATTTCTGAGCGACTAGGACGCAATTTAGTAATAAGTGCATCAGAGTTACATAAAATGAGTGACAATGATGTTGAAAAAATTTTACCAAGTCTAGCAGTAGTAGCACGAGCGTTGCCGTCAGACAAAACGCGACTTGTCGATATCTCTCAACGTGCTAAATATATAGTTGGAATGACAGGAGATGGGGTGAACGACGCGCCTTCATTAAAGGGTGCCGACGTTGGATTTGCAATGGGCTCTGGCACAGAGGTTGCAAAGGAAGCTGCAGATATAGTGATTAAGGATAATAATTTTGCATCAATTGTAAAAGCAATCCTGTATGGCAGAACAATTTTTCAGTCGATACGCAAGTTTGTCCAGTTTCAGCTCATAATGAACCTCTCAGCAGTTGGAATATCGCTTTTAGGACCATTTATAGGGGTAGATACGCCAGTCACAATAACCCAAATGCTTTGGATAAATATAATTATGGATACATTAGGTGCTCTTGCGTTTGCATCCGAGCCACCGCTTTTAAAATATATGAAGGAAAAGCCTAAAAAACCAGATGAAAAAATACTGTCAAGGTCCGGTAAAAGGACAGTAATTTTAACTAGTCTTTATATGCTTGCTTTGTCAATTTGGTTCTTAAAAAGCGACACGTCTGCCATGATTTTGTCAAATGGTGATGAAAAATACTTGCTTTCTGCCTTTTTTGGCATGTTCATTTTTGCTGGAATCTTTGTTTGCTTTTTATCAAGGTCAAATTCAATCAATATTTTATATGGAATAAGAAAAAATAAGTCCTTTATTCTAATAATGCTTCTTGTTGCTTTATTGCAGGTTTCTTTTATCTATTTTGGTGGTGAAACATTTCGATGCGTTCCTCTTACCTTGCGGGATTTACTACTTGTCGTGCTTATCTCGTTTACCCTCCTGATATTTGATTTTATAAGAAAGCTATTAATACGAATATTTAAAAAGAAGAAGTTAAAAAATAGCATTTTAATTAAAGAAAAAGCATAAAATTAAACAGTAATTTGAAAGGATTTTTGAAATGACTAAAAATAAATATCTTCCCGAGGGTAGCCTAATAGGTACATCCAAAAATAGGGAATATCTTTCTTCATTTTCG
>JAZNFR010000047.1:0-1884 GCA_045576055.1 Eubacteriales bacterium | reverse complement strand
ATTTTGCGAGGTTTTTTATATGCAGACTAAGAAAAAATTATTGCCAAGCACAAAAGGCTTTGGCGCACTCGACTACGTAATTTCAATAGCGCTTTTTGCGTTAATTTTCACCGTTTTGTTTTTTATCCTTGTCGCTTTATTCGGAGTTGCTTTTATAAAGCTGCCACAGCCGCTAAAAATGACTAATATTGCCACACTCGGCTCACTTTACATAGCCGCGCTTGCTTCTTCATTTATCATATCAAAGAAAAACGGACAAAAATATCTTCTTTTAGCCACCTTTAATTCCCTTTTCTTATCATTTCTTTTGTTAATACTATCGTTTTTCGGTGATGGTCCCTTGTGTCTTGATTTTGTTTTACGCATATTATGCGTTCCGTTTTGCTATCTCGGTGCGTTTTTGGGCATAAAGCGCGAAAAAATCAAGAAGCACAAGCACAGACGATGACAGGGTAAAATAAAAATCTCCGCCAAAATAGCGGAGATTTTTACATTTTCAATTAGTTAAGCTCTTTAACCTTAGATGCCTTACCAACTCTATCAAGGAGATAGTAAAGCTTAGCTCTTCTAACCTTACCAAGGCGAACTACCTCAACCTTAGCAACGTTTGGAGAATGAAGTGGGAATGTCTTTTCAACACCACAACCATAAGCAACACGTCTTACTGTAAATGTTTCAGAAATGCCACCGTTGTGCTTTGCAATAACAGTACCCTCAAAAATTTGGATTCTTTCTCTTGTACCTTCTTTAATAAGGTTGTGTACCTTTACAGTATCACCGATGTTGAACTGTGGTACCTCTGTCTTTAATTGCTCGTTTACAAAAGCTTCGATTTTATTCATTATAAGCCTCCATTACTTAGGATGTTCATGCAGAGCCTGGCAGCGGACCATCCTTTTTTTAGGTATGTACACACATACGCTTTGACATTATAGCATATGGATTTTCAAAAATCAATACCTTTTAGAAATTTTTTTAATTTTTTCTTAGCAAATATATAAAATATTATTTAAAAGTATTGTTATTTTTTCTATAATGTGGTAAAATAACTGTTGTTAAACTATTTTGAAAGGTTATTTTATGGAAAACACATATATTAAACCAAAGCAAAAGCCAAGCAAAGCTCTAAAATCTGTCTTTGATTTTGTTGAGCCAATTGTTTTCGCGTTGATTGCTGTTCTTATTATTTCACTTTTTGTTGGCAGACTTACTGTCGTTGACGGTGAATCTATGGAAAACACACTACATCACGGCGAATATCTACTTGTAGTTGACCCACTTCTCTCTTATAAGGCAAAGCAAGGCGACATTGTTGTTGTTCAAGGAGATTTTCTTGGTAATAGCTTTGATAAGCCAATTGTTAAAAGAGTTATTGCACGAGGTGGCGATAAGGTAAAAATAGACTTTAGTCAACCAACTCCCGTAGTTTATGTTAACGGTGTTGAATATCAAACTGCATATGAAAAATATGAATTTGATAAAGAATATTCTCCATTCAACCAAAGTGTAGAAATTCTTTCATTAGCTGACTATGAATACTACTACTTGGGATACGACCATCAAGGCAATGAATTGACGAATTGTAATAAAAATTATGACTATAACTCAAAAATATTAACTGTTGATGTTCCACATGGCGAGGTTTTCGTTATGGGAGATAATAGATACCATTCAGCTGACAGCCGTATTTCAGAAATTGGCTGTGTGCCCGAAAAATATGTTTTAGGAAAGGCAATATTCAGACTAATGCCATTTGATAAGATTGGCGGTCTTTATAACGATTAATTATGCAATCAGAGGTTATTCAATGGTTCCCTGGTCATATGGCAAAAACTCGTCGCCTTATATCAGAAAACCTAAAGGATGTTGATATTATTATTGGAA
>JAZNFR010000046.1:0-1680 GCA_045576055.1 Eubacteriales bacterium | reverse complement strand
TTCAAAAAGTATTGGTCAACGTTTTTTAAGCTTTTTGGCAAATAGTCGCTTGCAAGCTCAATTTCTCCCAAATCATAAAGCGTTTGAAAACCTATTGTCTCAATTGAATCGGGCAATGCAAGTCTGTCAATAGCTCTACAGCTTTGAAATGCTCCATCGCCAAGTGTTTTTAAGCTTGTGCAGTTTTCAAGATTTATATTTTTTAACCTTGTGCATCCATTAAAAGTACCCTTGTCTATGCTTTCAACAGCTGAGTCATTTGGGAAAACAACAGTTTCAAGATTTGCCGAATTGTAAAACGACCACATTTCTATTGTCTTAAGATTTTTAGACATAGTAATTTTTTTGCACGCACTTACTTGTGTGAAAGCATTATTTTGAATTAGAGTGACAGAATCAGGGAAAACAAACTCAACTACATTAGGCTCTTTTTTGCCATCGCCCCAAAGATTAGCATTTGTCAAAAGAGTTATTCCATATGGAAGCTCCACATAGTATAGGCTTCCTGCCTGATAATTCTTACCGTTATTTTCATTTATGAAAGAATAATCAACGCCGTTTTGGTCTGCCCAATTTACACGAACGGTGGAGCCCTCTATCATATATCTAAAAACGTAATATGACGGATAAGCGGTCAAGCCACCGTCTGCATCCTTCAAAATAACAACGGACTCCTTGTCCTTGATTTTTTCCGCCGTTGTGCCTGTGTACCACGCTGGGTCGCCAAGATTGTTAACAAGCTCGATTTCTTGTCCCTCGTAAGTGATTGTTTCAGCACCAACATAAAGAGCAAAAACAAAAGTTAGTATTGCTACCGTCATAATAGTCAAAAGAATTTTCCTTTTCATCGTTTTTCTCCTTTATTTCTTTTATTTACATTTTAATTGTTTATACTATGAATTAACAATGTGTTTCATTGTGCGTTTAGCGCAATCTGAAATTTTTACCGTTTCAATGCCAAATAATGATGTGTGTAACGTGTCGTTGATTGGATTTTTCCAATATTCTGGAATTTTTTCATATCCGATTATCATACCAAGCACCGAGCCAACAGTTGCACCATTACAGTCAGTATCAAAGCCTGTTTCCACCGCCATACAGATGGATTTTTCAAAATCGCCGTTTCCGTATAGTAGCGAAGATACAACAATCATAGCGTTTGATATTGTATGACACCAGCCGTGCGAGGTGTATTCATCATATTTTTTATGAATCATATCAAAGCAATCCTTTTGAGAAGCACCGTTTTTATAGGCTTCAACAACAGACATAATAGCTTCATATAGCCTTGATGTGTATGGGATTTGGGCCAGACCGCAAAGAATGATTTCTTCAATATTGTCCGTAGAAGAAGCTGCGGCTAACATGGCACTGACAAGCATTTCTCCGTAAATACCGTTTTTGGTGTGAGAAATAGAAGCATCTCTCCATGCCATTTCCGCTGCAAGCTCAGGATTTCCCGGGTTGATATATCCAAAATAATCTCCTCGTATCTGCGCTCCAATCCACTCACGGTAAGGATTTTTATAAGCCGCTGATTCAGGTGGATCAAAGCCTTTTACAAAATTAAGGTAAGCTATACGCTCAGCTGAAAAATAATATTCCTTGCTTTGATATTTTAGCCACGCACTCGCAACGTCGTATGACGTGAAGCCTCTTCCGTGCTTGTCTATAATTTCT
>JAZNFR010000045.1:0-8024 GCA_045576055.1 Eubacteriales bacterium | reverse complement strand
AATCCAATATTTATCGGAATAAAAGCCAATTTACTAAAATTATTGCCACAAAAGTATTTGTGGTATTTTTTGGTTATTTTTCACAAAACCGTTTTAAATGTTAATTTTTCGTTAATTTCGCAAATTAATCCCTCCTAATCGCATTTGCGAGCCACCTCCCTTTTAGGCAGACGGAGGGATTTAAAAAAAGGACTGCGTTTTGCAGTCCTTTTTTACACTGGGTCGTATTTTTTATTCAAATTTGGTTTTTTTGCCAGCGCGCAATGCATTTAAAATAGCTATTAGCATAACGCCAACATCGGCTAATACTGCGAAGAACATAGGGAATGTTGGAACTGCAATATTAAGAGCAGCAACCAATAATTTTACCCCTATTGCAAAAGCAATATTTGTAATTACTATTTTCTTTGCTTTTTTTGCCGTCTTTACAACCAATGGTATTTTTTCAAGGTCGTCATCGGTGATTATTACGTCACTCTTTTCCATAGCGACATCAGAGCCAAGCGCACCCATAGCAAAGCCTACGTCTGCGCGAGATAGGCACGGCATATCATTAACCCCGTCTCCACAATAGCCAACTTTAACCTTGTTGCCATTGCTTATTATATCCTCAAGCGCATCAAGCTTGTTCTCTGGCAAAAGCTGTGAATATGCGCCGTCTGCATACAATGCACTTGCAACAGCATCAACCTTTGATTGCTTATCGCCACTGATAACGTAAATCTTCTCTATTCCACTAGCTCTTAGCTTATCGAAGGAGATTTTTCCATTTTCCTTTATACTATCACCAACGCCAACGTACCCGATAAATTTATCATTTAAGGATACATAGACGTTTGCGCCAGTAAACTGCTCATCAGCACCAACATATTCCCAAGAGCCCGCCTTGATATGACCAAGGTCAGAATCACACTCTATACCTTGACCTATTGTTTCCTTATAGTTTTTGCCACCCTTAGGCTCAAGCTTGAATCTTTCAACCTCACGTTGAATAGCCTCAGCCACTGGATGTCTTGATTTGTTTTCAACGGTGCCCAAAATTTCGAGAAGCTCCATTTTGGTAACATCCTCAAACGCCTCTAGCTTAGTAACGCGAAGCTCTGCCTTTGTAAGAGTTCCTGTTTTATCAAATGCCATTGTGTTTAATGTGCTTATTTTTTCAAGAACGCCAGAGCCCTTAACCAATACGCCCTTTCTTGAAACGTGCCCAATAGCAGAAAAATATGCAAGTGGCACGGAAATAACAATAGCACAAGGACAAGAAATTGCCAAAAGTGAAAATGCTTTATAAAGCCAAGCAAAGGTATCTGCACCCAAAAGTGCTGGTATAACAGCAACCAAAAGTGCTGCACCTATTATGCAAGGAGTGTAAATCTTTGCAAATTTTTTTATAAATTTCTCGCTTTTTGCTTTTTTCTCGGACGCACTAAGAGAAATATCAATGATTCTTTGAATCATGCTTTGTCCACTTTCGCGAGTAACCCTAATAGTTAAAACGCCGTTTATACTAAGGTGTCCTGCATAAACCTCTGAGCCTGTGCGCATAGGTACAGGAACACTCTCGCCTGAAACAATCGAGGTATCTACATCTGCATATCCCTCAATTACAACTCCGTCAAGTGGAATTCTCTCCCCTGCATAAACCTCAATGATGTCGCCAATCTTAATTCTTTCAACTGAGATTAAGTCCTTTTGGTTCTTTAATCTTGCAGTTTCGGGTCGAACCTTAGAAAGCGCCTGCACGGAGCCTTTAGCACGTTCACTTGCACCATCCTCAATCAATTCTCCAATAAGGAATAGTGCCATAACTAATGCTGCTTCGAAAAATGCTTCTGTCACTATTGCGCCAAGAGATGCAATTGTCATTAGCATTTTTTCGCCAATTTCACCGTGCTTAAAAAGGTTTTTTAGCGCCCCCAAAATAACCTTGTACGCATTTAATAGATATGCGACAATATAAAGGCACATTGACAAAAATTCGTTATACCCATTTAAAGCTAAACCTGCAATGATAAGGCAAATGGATATTAAAATCCTTATTATCATTGCCTTGTTTTCACGCATTATGTTTTTCATTTTATTCAGCTATGTGCTCCATGCCACAGTCGATGATTGTACGAACATGGTCGTCAGTCAAGGAATAAATAATTGATTTGCCATTTCTTCTTGTCTTAACAAGATTGCTTGTTTTCAAAATGCGAAGCTGATGTGATACTGCTGATTGGGTAATTGACAAAAACTCAGAAATCTCGCTAACGCACATTTCACTTTGAGTAAGTGCACAAAGAATTTTAACTCTTGATGCATCACCAAAGATTTTATAAAGGTTTGCAAGCTCCTCAAAAAGCTCACTGTTACGGGTGATTGCACCCTGTATTTTTGATACTACGCTCTCGTTTTCCATATTTACCTCCTAATATATGAGCAATTGTTCATACGTTCATTTTAATATAAAAAATCCGATTTGTCAAGGGGTTTTTTCAACATTTTTTACTTATTTATAAGTAATTTATTGATTTTTATTTTCGTACTTGGTATAATGAACTTAACTATTAAATCATATTTTTATTTATGAGGTCTTTATGCTTAACAACTCTAAATGGATTTCATATCCCACCAAAGAGGACTACACCTGTCCCGTATTTAAAAAGAATTTCACCTTTTCTAAGGAAATAAAAAAAGCGACCTTAAAAATCACATCACTTGGCTGCTACTATGCCGAGCTTAACGGAGATAGAATCGGTGATTTTATTTTGGCACCGGGCTGGACCTACTACAAGCGCACTCAAATGCAAGAATATGATATTACATCTATGTTGAAGAGTGAAAACGAAATCAGAGTAACGCTTGCCTCGGGTTGGTTTAACGGCAGAATTAATATAAGAACAAGAAAAGAGCTTCCCGACGTTTATCCTGCACTTATTTGCGAAATTGAGATTATATATAAGGATAATTCAAGGGAATATATCTATTCGGATGAAAGCTGGCAGACCTCTCTTTCCAAAATCACCTTTTCCGATATATACGACGGCGAAAGCTACGACTCAACGTACGAAGAAAAGTTTGTTCCCGTAAAGGTACAAAATTACAGCGAATTTAAAATAGTTAAGCAGCAGGGAGAGATCGTTCGCGAGCAGGAAATTATTTTTCCTAAGAGCATATTTAAAACCCCAAATGGCGAAACAGTTATTGACTTCGGTCAAAATATGACGGGATATTTTGAAATCAGCCTTGATGCAAGGAAGGGAGATATGGTTTCCTTCTCCGTTGCCGAGGTGCTTGACAAGGACGGCAATTTCTACACGGAAAACTACCGCAGCGCAAAGGCTAAGTTCGACTACATATGTGCAGACGGACATCAGGTATATAAGCCAAAGCTATGCTTCTGGGGCTTCAGATACATTCGCGTGGACAAGTTTCCCTGTGAAATTACAAAAGACAATATTAAGGCAATCGTGCTTCATTCGGATATAAAAAGAACGGGCTACCTAAATTCATCAAGTCCGCTTCTTAACAAGCTGTTTTCAAACATTATTTGGGGACAAAAGGGCAACTTCCTTGACGTTCCCACCGACTGTCCTCAAAGAGATGAACGACTTGGCTGGACGGGAGATGCGCAGGTATTTATAAAAACCGCGTCATATAACTATAATGTAGAAAAATTCTTTGACAAATGGCTTGAGGACCTTCGTCTTGAGCAAAAGCGTGAGGGACTAATTCCATTCTGCATTCCTCAGGTGCACGACCGTCCGGGAAGCTCAACAGCTGTTTGGAGCGATGCTTCAACCATTTGTCCTTGGCAAATTTATTTAACCTACGCAAACAAAAAAATCCTTGCAAGACAATTTAAGTCTATGTGCGACTATATTGCCGAGATTGGCAGAATTACCAAGAAAAAATATCTTTGGTACGGATGCTGGCACTTTGGAGATTGGCTCGGACTTGACGCGCCTGCGGGCAGCTACAAGGGATCGAGCAACCCCGATATAATTGCAACAATTTTCTATCTTTATTCCGTTAGTCTTGTTATAAAGGCGGGTAAGGTGCTTGGCAAAGACGTATCAAAGTACGAAAGACTACACGAAAGGATTTTAGAAAAGGGCAGAAAAACCTTTACCGAATTTAATACACAAACCGAATGCGTAATCGCACTATACTTTGATTTTACCGAGGATAAAAAAGCAGTTGCCGATAAGCTTGCCAATATGATAATAGAAAATGGCAAAAAGCTCAAAACAGGCTTTGTCGGAACTCCGTATTTACTACACGCATTGTCGGAGAACGGTTATACCGAGCTTGCATACGATCTGCTTTTACAGGAAGAATTTCCATCTTGGCTATACTCTGTTAAGCAAGGTGCAACCACCATTTGGGAGCACTGGGATGGCGTTAACGACAAGGGTGAATTTTGGTCAAAGGATATGAACTCCTTTAACCACTACGCATACGGAAGCGTGGCAGATTGGGTTTACGGTGTTGCTTGCGGTATAAAAACCGTTGACGAAAAGCCGGGCTTTGAAGAAGTCATAATCGCGCCCGTGCCAACCAAGAAGCTCAAATGGCTAAGTGCTAAAATTGAAACAAGAAAAGGAACTGTATCATCTGCTTGGTTTAATGAGGGCGATAAATTCAGATACGAAATTACTACACCATCCAAGGCGACAATTATTATTGACGGCAAGGAATTTTGTGTAGAGAAAGGAAGCTACGTATTTTAAATTGGAAAAATTATTAGTAGCCATGAGTGGTGGAGTTGACAGCTCTGCTTGTGCGTGTATATTAAAAAACGAAGGATATGACTGTATTGGTGCAACTATGCGCCTACACACCGAAAAAGGCTCAAAATGCTCAGGTGAATCTGATATTTTAGATGCCGAAAGAATATGTCAAAAACTAGAAATACCCCACCACGTGGTTGATTTTTCTAAAGATTTTGACAAATATGTCATTTCGAATTTTATTAGCTCATATGAAAACGGTGCAACGCCTAACCCGTGTATTGAGTGTAATTTTCATCTAAAATTTGACAAGCTATTTGACTACGCAAAGGAGCTTGACTGTGACTATATAGTAACTGGACACTACGCAGTAATCGAATATGACGAAAAATATGGTCGCAAGGTTTTAAAGAAGGCAAAGAACCTTTCAAAGGACCAAAGCTATGTTTTATATCGGCTTTCACATGATAAAATTGAAAAAACACTATTCCCGCTTGGAAATATTGAGTCAAAAACAAAGACGCGCGAAATTGTAGACGAATGTGGACTCGAATTGGGCGCAAAAAAGGAAAGCCAAGATATTTGCTTTGTTCCGGATGGCGATTACGCAAAATTTATAGAGAGCTACACCCAAAAATCGTACCCCGTTGGCGATTTTGTGACTAAAGACGGCAAGCTTCTTGGCAAGCATAAGGGCATAATTAGATACACAATCGGTCAGAGAAAGGGACTTGGTCTTTCACTTCCCCACTCTATGTACGTTTGCAAAAAGGATTTAGAGAAAAATGAGGTAGTAATTGGTGAAAACGAGGACCTTTTCTCGCGCCAGCTGTGGGCAGATAACGTTAATCTAATCGCTGTTGATAATATTGACTCTCCAATGCGTGTTTTTGCTAAGGTTAGATACAATCAAATTGAAAAAAGTGCCGAGGCGTGTCTAGAAAACGGAGTTTTGCACGTAATTTTCGACGAGCCACAAAGAGCAATTTGTAAGGGACAAAGCGTTGTCTTATACGACGGAGATGTTGTTATCGGTGGAGGAATTATCTGTAGAACAGAATTAGACTAAGAGGCTTTTAAAAACGAACTGAAGCGCAGGATTTTATTCCCTGCGCTTTTTATATTAAATATTATACTTGAAAAAATAATATAAGTGTGCTAAAATGATTTTGTATCGACATTTTTTGTCAGTAAAAACGGGAAAGGAGAGTTTTATGAAGCTGATTATTGCAGAAAAGCCATCTCTTGCAAGAAACATTCTTGCGGGCATTGCGCGTCTTCAAGATGATAAAATGGTTAAGCGCGACGGTTACTACGAGGGTGGTGACTACGTTGTTACTTGGGTTTTCGGCCATCTTTTCTCCCTTGCCGATGTTGAGGATTATGTGCCAAATCCGCAGCCGAAGTGGACAATGGACAACTTGCCCTGCTTCCCTGACAAGTTCAAATTCAATTTAAAAAGAAACGCAAACAAGGAAATTGACCCTGGTGTTAAAAAACAGTTTAATACAATTAAGTATCTTTGCAACAAAGCAAGCATTGACACTATTGTAAATGCAGGAGACGCAGACCGTGAGGGTGAAATTATAGTTCGTCTTTGCGTTGAGCACGCGCTAGAGAGTGACAAGAGCTTTGTTCGTCTTTGGCTTCCAGACCAAACGCCAGAAACCATTTCCGAGGCACTTTCCAATATGAAAAATGAAACGGAATACATCTCTCTTGCAAACGAGGGCTTTGCAAGAACATATATCGACTGGCTATATGGTGTAAACCTCACTCGCTTTGCCACCTTAAAAACAGGCAAATTACTTCGTGTTGGCAGAGTTATCGTTCCCATTGTCAAGGCGATTTACGATAGGGACATGGAAATTAGGAACTTTGTTCCTCAAAAATACTACGTTATTTCCTCTCGCGAAAAGACTAATGACGAGTTTGTTGATTTAACATCAAAGACAAAGTTTACTAAGGAAGAACTCACCAAGGCTGCCGAGGAATGTAAAAAATATAACGAGAGCGATGCAATAGTTACGTCGGTTAAGACTAAAAAAGACACACTCTCCCCACCAAAATTGTTTTCACTATCAAAATTGCAGAGCTATCTTGGTAAAAAATACAAAATGTCAATGGACGACTCTCTTTCTACCGTTCAAAAGCTTTATGAGGAGGGATATGTTACATATCCACGTACTAACTCTGAGTATTTAGCTACTGCCGAGCAGGGAAAGATGAAATCAATCATTGCAAATGTATCAAAGATGGGATACCCTGTTGAATTTAGATTTTCTAAATCAATTTTCGATGATTCAAAAATCGAATCCCACTCTGCTCTTACCCCAACCTATAAAATACCAGATCCTAAAAACCTTTCCGAGAAGGAAAAGCAGGTTTATTCAACAATTTTAAGGCGTTTCGTCGCAGTTTTTTGTTCTGAAGAATGTAAAATTGAGCGTAGCGAAATCAAAATTAAGGTCGGTGATTTTGAAGAATTTACCCTCAAGGGAACAGTTATTACCCAAGCCGGTTGGACTAAGTTTGATGACTACACCCCGAAGGATAAATTATTGCCTAAGCTTTCTAAGGGCGACAAGGTAAATATTGATTTTAAGCCTATAGAAAAGGAAACTACTCCACCTAAGCACTACACAATCGAAACTCTAAACAACTACCTAAAGAATCCTTTCAAGGAGGATAAGGCAAATGTTGACGAGAGTGACGATGAGGATTACAAGGCGATTTTCGAGGGCTTGGAGCTTGGAACTGAGGCGACAAGAACCGGAATTATAGAAAACGCGTGCAAAAGCGCATATATTATGTTAAAGAAGGACTCTTATTACATTTTGCCGGATGGCGAATATTTAATTGAGGCACTTTCCCAGCTTGGCATTATAATGGACAAATATAAGACAAGCCAAATGGGACAAGCACTCAAAAAAGTATATAGAAGCGAAATCACGGTTGACGACAGCGTACGTCTTGCTCAAAAGGAAATTGGCGAGGTGTTTGAAAAATCCAAGGATGCCGAGCCTGAAAAGGACACAAACATCGGTGTTTTTGGCGAAATCGTTGGCAAATGTCCACTATGCGAACGCGATGTTATAAGAACAAAATTCGGTTATGGCTGTACCGGCTATAAGGAAGGCTGTAAATTCACAGTTAACAAGTCAATTTGCAAGCGCGTAATTTCATTATCAAATGTAAAAATGCTTTTAGCAACAGGAAAAACAAGTAAAATTCAAGGCTTTGTTTCAAAGAATGGAAAAGACTTCGATGCTGTATTGAAGCTTGACAACGAGGGCAAGGTCGTAT
>JAZNFR010000044.1:0-5742 GCA_045576055.1 Eubacteriales bacterium | reverse complement strand
CTATACAAGTATCTTGCTCATCACATAATACATTTTTCTAAAATAGGATATGATTTTTTAAGAGGACACTTGTACCTTTTACCCGCTGCTTTTTTAGTGCTTGTTGGATTTTCCTTCCTTTTGGCGTTTATTTATCGCCGTATGCCAAACCTAAAGGGAGGAGGAATTCCTACATCCGTCGGAATTCTTCGTGGAATTATTGCTTTTAGATGGGTTCGTTCCTTTATTGGCGTTTTTCTTTTGTCGCTTAGCTCGTTTTTAATCGGTGTTCCACTTGGAAATGAAGGACCTTCTGTTCAAATGGGAACCTCACTCGGTAGAGGTAGCACTAGATTATTTGCTAAAACCCACGGTGCTTGGGATAGATATTCCATGACTGGTGGTGCATGTGCTGGATTTTCCGTGGCAACTGGTGCACCAATTTCTGGTATTCTTTTCGCAATTGAGGAGGCGCATCAAAGGATATCTCCAATGATAATGATAGTAGCATCATCCTCGGTTCTCTTTGCTACTATTTCTTCCCGCGCATTTGCATCATTTTTTGGAGTTTCTACAAGCCTTTTTGGTGAACTGTTTTTACCAAAGCTATCAATCAAGGCGCTTTGGATTCCATTGATAGTTGGACTAGTTGTTGGTATTGTTGGCACACTTATTTTGAGATATTATCAGTTCTTAAAATTCTTTTTTTCAAAGGTAGTAAGAATACCTTCGCAGTACAAAATTGCTATGATTTTAGTGGCAACCGTTTTGATAGGTCTTTGCTCATTTTCAGCAATCTCAACAGGACACGATTTGATAAAAGAGCTATTCAGCCACGAAAATAAATTTACCATTTTAGTGCTTGTGTTGATTCTTTTTGCGCGAACAACCTTGACAGTAAGCGCATCAACCAATGGTATAACCGGTGGACTTTTCATTCCTTCATTAGCCCTTGGTGCGATAGTTTCTGCAATAATTGGCAAAATTGCATTGCTTTTAGGAATGGACTCAAGCTTATATATAATGGTTTTAGTTCTCGGTATAGTTGCAACCCTTTCAGGACTTATGAAATCGCCATTGACAGCCATAATATTTTCGCTTGAAGCCCTTTGTTGCCACGAAAATATAATAGCGGTTATTATGGTTTCCTTGATTGCTTATTTTGTTACAGAACTTTTTGGCGCCAAATCAATTAATGATAGCGCAATGGAAACAAGAGTAGAGGAGTTAAACCACGGCAAAGAAGCAAGGGTTGTAAATAAACGTGTAACAGTAAGGCATGGCTCGTTTGCAAACGGAAAGCAAATACGCGATATTTTCTGGCCAGCAAACTTATTTGTTTTGTCAGTTACAAAGGCAAAAACCAATAGTGAAGAGATTGATGAGCATGGTGGTAAGGAGCTACACACTGGCGATGTCCTACAGGTTCAATATTCTACCATGGATGAAAATGAAACCTGGCAAGAGCTTGTAGCTATTGTTGGTAAACAAGAATAAAAAAGCGTTGCAAATGCAACGCTTTTTATTATTTAATTTCTTCGAAAAAGTCTGCGCCATGCTTACACCAAGGACAAACAAAGTCATTCGGCAATGATTCACCCTCGTGCACATACCCACAAATTTTGCAAACATATCCTTTTTTCTTTGTTTGTGGTTTAGGCTTTACATTTGCGTGATAATACGCATAAGTCATTGAAGGGTCATCTGTGCAGGTCATTGATTCGGTTACCTCGCAGACAAACATAATATGTGAACCAAAATCAACAGCTTGAACAACCTCAAGCGAGAAAAATGCATTCATATACTCGCAAGAAAGAAGTGGCAAATCGTTTGCACTCTTCCAAATATGCAAGTCCTTTAATTTGTCGGTGTCTCTGCCAGAATGAAAGCCAAGTTGCTCAAACACCTCGAAAGGCGTTTCTTCGGAAAGACAGCAAACGTTCATTTTTTTTGTTTTTTCAATAATGCCACATGAGTAATTATTTTTGTTGATTGTGACTGAAATACGCAGGGGAGTGTCTGTAATTTGAATGACAGTGTTGACAATCAGGGCGTTATCCTTTTTGCCGTCGCTGCATGTAACAGCATAAAGACCATAGCCGATTTTAAATAACGCGGTTTTATCAATGTTAGCCATAAAAACTCCTTTTATTTAGCCTTTGTTTCGATTTCTTCTACAAGCTTACCAATCATTTCGTCAATGGACATAACGCCAAGGTTAATACCTCCACGCGCACGGAGAGAAACTGTGTTTGTCTCTTTTTCGTTTGCGCCAACAACGATAACGTAGTTGATTTTTTCAAGCTGAGCCTCACGAATACGTTTGCCCATTGTTTCGTTTCTTGTGTCAACTGCTACGCGAATTCCTTTTTCAAGCATTTTTGCCTGAATCTCCTTTGCGTATTCATCAAATTCAGAGTTGATAGGAACGATGGTTGCCTGTGTTGGGGATAGCCAAAGTGGTAAAGCACCTGCATATTTTTCAAGGATTAATGCAAGTGTTCTTTCATAACAGCCAAGCGATGTACGGTGAATGATGTATGGTGTTGCCATTTGGTTGTTTGAATCAACATATTCCATGCCAAATTTCTTTGCAAGAAGCATATCAATTTGGATAGTAACTATTGTGTCCTCCTTGCCAAATACATTCTTGCATTGAATGTCTAGCTTAGGACCATAGAAAGCAGCCTCGTCAATTCCTATTTCGTAGTCAAGACCGATTTCGTCAAGCAATTTGCCCATGATTTCTTGAGCCTCGTTCCATTGCTCAGGTGTACCCTCGTATTTATCTGTACGGTTTGGATCCCATTGTGAAAATCTAAATGTGCAATCTTCCCAAAGACCAACAGTTTCAAGACAGTATTTTGCAAGCTCAAGACAGCCCTTAAATTCCTCTGCTAGCTGGTCAGGGCGGAGAATTAAGTGACCCTCGGAAATTGTAAATTGACGCACACGAATAAGACCGTGCATTTCACCACTATCTTCGTTTCTAAAGAGAGTAGAGGTTTCGCCTAAGCGCATTGGAAGGTCTCTATATGAGCGTTTCTTGTTTAAAAATACTTGATATTGGAAAGGACAGGTCATAGGACGAAGTGCAAAGCATTCCTTTGTGTAGTCATCAGGGTCGCCCATAACGAACATGCCATCAAGGTAGTGGTCCCAGTGACCTGAAATCTTATATAGCTCGCGTTTTGCCATAAGTGGAGTCTTTGTCAAGAGATAGCCACGCTTTTGCTCGGTATCCTCAACCCATCTTTGTAGGAGCTGAATAACACGAGAGCCCTTTGGTAAAAGAATAGGTAAGCCTTGACCGATTGAATCAACAGTTGTAAAGAATTCAAGGTCACGACCGATTTTGTTGTGGTCACGCTTTTCTGCCTCTTCAACCATCTTTAGATATTCGTCAAGCTCCTCACTTGTCGCAAATGCAGTACCATTTACGCGTGTGAGCATTTTGTTGTTTTTATCGTTTTTCCAGTAAGCACCAGAAATCTTTGTAACCTTGAAAGCCTTCAAAGCCTTTGTGTAGCAAAGGTGAGGACCAACACACATATCAATATAGTCGCCTTGCTGGAAGAAGGTGATAGTTGCGTCAGGAGCAAGGTCTGCAATATGCTCAACCTTGTATTTTTCACCGCGCTCCTCCATTAGCTTAATAGCCTCCTCACGAGGTAGGGAATAAGCCTTTATTGGAAGGTTTTCCTTAGTGATTTTCTTCATTTCCTTCTCAATAGCATCTAGGTCACCATCATTTAGCTTCTTATCGCCTAAATCTACATCATAGTAGAAGCCCTTTTCTGTGGCAGGACCATAAGCGAAAATAGCCTCAGGATAAAGGCGCTTAATAGCTTGGGCCATAATGTGTGCGGCTGAGTGTCTGATGATGTGTAGCTCTTCTTCTTTGTTGTCAATCTCAGCTACAACACCGTTGTTTTGCATAATTTTCATAAATTATACCTCCAATTTGAGAAAAATTTCAAAATTGAGCGTCAAAAAACCCTTAACGCCCAAAGGGACATTAAGGGTGCATAGCACGGTTCCACCTTAAATTTAACTCAATTACTCTTTAACGCAGAGGGGACGGCAGAGCTTGTTACCGCTCGCAGCTCGGAAGTGGTTTTCACAAAATTCCACGCAATAGCTCACACCAACCGCTATCTCTCTGAAACGTAAGAAAATTGTTACTGTCTTCGTCAACGCTTTTGATAAAAACATTATATCATTCGAAAAATAAAAAGTCAATAGTTATTTTATATATTATAATTGACATAAGATGGACTTTTATGCTAAAATACAAGAAGAAAGAAGCGAAAGGAGAAGAAAATGCATAAAAAATATTATATAACGATAATACTTTCACATTTATCTGTTGTTCTTGCGTTGTTTTTTCCTGTTTTAAGGGTAGATGAAATTAGACTTGGTCTTTCCGGTGGCACAACAACCGATGCTTACTATATGAATCTTTTTGAATATATTTCAAATGATATCAACATTGTGTCTGGCATTTTTATCATTTTCCTTGTGGTTGCAAGCATAGCTGGAATTGCTTTTGCGATAGTTGGACTAGTAAATAAAACAAAAAAGCCATCAATTGCTATAATTTCCTTTGCACTTGGATTTTCATCTGCCTCTATGTCGGCAATCCAAATTTACTCAGGCTCCTTTGTTTTGCTTGCTATAAGTGTCGTATCATTTTTTCTTATAGCATTCTCCTCTATAAAGCTAATGAAAATAGAAGAAAAATAAAGCTCATCCAATTGGACGAGCTTTTTTATATTCCTAATAAATTGAGTATTACACCTGATACAACTGCTATTGCATAGAGCCAAATGACGATGCGGAAATTTTCCTTTTTTACTGGGTTCGCCTTGAATAAGATAGCAAGACCAACACCAGCACCCGAGCATAGTCCAGCAATTGCAGAACCAAAGGATAAAGCACCAGAAGAATAAAGCTCGGTAATCGCAGCTGATACTGCACAGTTCGGAATAAGTCCAACTAGACCAGTAATAAACGGCTGAAAAAAGCTTCCGCTTAAAAGAATTGAATGAATAAATTCCTCACCAAGAAGAGAAGCAATATTAAATAGCACAAAGTTGACAATAAATACAAAAGCGCCAACCTTTAATGTGTGCTTAAGGGCAGGTAAAAGCACACCCTCATCCTCATCGCATCCACAGTCACGGCACATATCAACAGGCACCTTGGTTATTTTACGTCTTCTGTTTATAAAATCAATTAGGAAGCCAGCTACAATACCAATAATAATTTTAACTAGAATTAACTTTCCAATAACATCAAATGATGAAAGAGAGGAAAAGAGAAGCACAAGTGCCTCATCGGAGGTGGAAAGAAAAACAGCTATTAAAGTTCCTTCTGTTATAATGCCAGCAGCATATAGATTTGCACTAGCTCCTGAAAACCCACATTGAGGAACACAACCGAGCAAAGAACCAAAAATTGGACCAGCCCTACCGATTTTTCCAAGCGTATTTTCCATCTTTTTAGAAGCCTTCTTTTCAAGAACTTCCATTAAAAGATAAGCTAAGAATAGTAATGGTAAAATTTTAAGTGTGTCAATAACAGGCTCACCAAATACCGTAGCTATTGCTTCGAAGAAATCCTTCATACGTCCTCCTTTTTCAAATTCGTTCTCAATTTGAGAATTATTCTCATTTTACAGAGGTATTATACATTAATTGTTGTAAAATGTCAATAATATTTATTATAATTATTTTATTAAAACGCTTGAAATTAACAACA
>JAZNFR010000043.1:0-5729 GCA_045576055.1 Eubacteriales bacterium | reverse complement strand
AACTGCTGCTACAACCGTGATGAGCTTTTGGCTACTGCTATTGCAAGAACAGGCGTTTTTGGTAGAATTGTTCACCTAAGCGGTGCATATTCTCACGATTTACGTGGTGAGGTTACAGGTGGCAAGGAAAACCGCCACTATCGCTTAGAGGAATATCTACATAGAAACTGCGAAAACTACCCAACACACGAGCTTGGACCTATGGCAAAGGTTTTAAATATTAACCGTGGTAACCGTATGACATCTCTTGTTTCTGTTGCTACTGGCTCGTTTGGTATGGAGGAATATGTTGAGGCACGTAAGGACACCATTAAAAATAAGGACCTAATCGGTGTTGACTTTGCACAGGGCGACGTTGTTAACACAATTATCACCTGTGAAAATGGCGAAACAATGCTTCTACGTCTTGATACCTCCCTCCCTCGCTCATACAATAGAGAGTTCACAATTCGTGGAACAAAGGGCATGTACGAGCAAAATACAAATAGCGTTTATTTTGATGGTCAGCCTGAATTTTGGTCAAGCATTGACTATATAAATAAATACATGAACACAGCAGAACAGTTCAAGGACTTGCTCCCACACGAGTGGAAGATTATAACCCCAGAAGCGCTTGAGGCTGGACACGGTGGCATGGACTACGTTGAGCTTCGCGAGTTTGTTGATAGAGTGAAGGACGGGGGCGAAATGCAGTGCGACGTTTACGACGCAGCAGCTTGGATGGTTATCTCTTGCCTATCTGAGGAATCAATCAAGGGAAACGGCAAGCCAATGGAAATTCCAGACTTTACACGTGGAAAATACAAAAACAGAGAACCAAAGGACGTACTTGCCTTTGGCACAATGGAAAAATAATAAAAACGCAGAGGATTTCCTCTGCGTTTCTTATTTCAATTTTCTTGGAGTGGTTGTAAGACCGGCTAAATAATCAAGCGAAACATTGTAATATTTTGCCAAGGCGATAAAATGGTGCATAGGCATTTCACGTTTACCACTCTCATAAAGCTGATATTGCTGAGTTGTGATGTGCAAAACCCTTGCAATATCTGCTTGTGTTTTGTCTGAATCCTCGCGAACATCTCGCAAACGCGAATAAGCAATCATTTTATCTCCCCCCTTTTTTATCTTTAAATAAATTCTAGCATTTCATTCAAACAAATGATTGAAAAACATTCGTTTGAATGTTATAATGAAATAAAAAAGGAGAAAAATATGAAACCCTATTTAGAATTTGTTGATGATTTTAGAATAAGCAATTTTTTTGATGAGTTAGTGCCTGAGGAATATATAAAAGAAAAAGTAAAGCTAGGAAAAGAACTAGAACGAGCTGAGAAAAAACTGCTTGAAACCTTTAACGAGGAACAGTTTGAGCAGTATGAAGAATTGGACGACTGTATTTATAGGTATGTTGAGCTACTTGAAAAGACTGCGTTTTTCAAAGGCTTTGAGCTTTCTAAAAATCTATTCTAAAGTGAAAAAGAGGCAATTAGCCTCTTTTTTGTTTTGTAATGTTATCCTTACTTTTATAAATTACATCTCTTTCAATTGTTCCTCTGACGGAGGAAAGAGGATAGATTCTTGCACCACTAAAAATAACTGTGCCAGGATTTAGAATAGAGCCAGCACCAACCTCGACACCGTCGCCAAGAATTGCACCTAGCTTGCGCCCAGTGGTTGCTATTACTTTCCCATCTCTCTTTATAGAAACGTTTGATTTATCACCCTTCAAATTAGAGATTATAGCCCCAGCCCCAAGGTGGGATTTATAACCAATTATCGAATCTCCGACATAACTAAAATGTGGGATGCAAGCGCCATCGAAAAGTATGGAATTTTTGATTTCACAAGAGTTGCCAATAACTGCGCCCTTGCCAACTATAACATTGCCACGAATAAAAGCGCCATGCCTAATCTCTGCACCTTCGCAAATTATACAGGGTGGCATAATAAGGGCGCTTTTAGGAACTTTCACATCACAAAAAACGTACACTCCCTCGGCTATTTCTTCAAAATCATCACCTAAATTGTTAGCCAATGCGCGAACGATTTCTCCAATTTTTGGAACTGCCTCCCAAGGATAATTATATTCTAATAGGCTTTTGTGTGCAACCGAATGCTCACCCTCGAAAAAGTTGATGGTCAAAAGGTCATTTTTCATTTTCCTTGACCTCGTTTTCTGCTTTTTTTATTGCATTTTCAAGGCTTTTTGCAATTTTTTCGCACACTTCTCTATTTTCTCCCTCAACCATTATTCTAATTAGTGGTTCAGTACCACTGGGACGGAGCAAAATTCTGCCATTCCCTTTGTTAAAGGTTTTTTGTGCCTCTTGACTTGCTTTGTTTACTGTTTTTGACGCCAAAACCTCATTTTTGTGCGACACGTGTACGTTTTTTAATATTTGAGGGAAGGGCTTAACCTCTTTTACAAGGCTTGAAAGAGAGGCATTACTCTTCTTTATAAGCGATGCTAGCTTGACGGATGTCAGTATGCCATCCCCCGTGCTTAAATCTTCTGAAATTATAATGTGTCCCGACTGCTCCCCACCTAGAGAATAGTCGCCACGCACCATTTCCTCACTTACATATCTGTCTCCAACCCTTGTTTCTCTGTGATAAATGCCGACATTCTCAAGCGACTTATATAACCCACCATTTGACATTACAGTTGTAACTACGGTGTTGTTTTTTAATTTTCCCCTGTTCTTTAAATCGACGGCAAGTGCGTACATTATCTTGTCGCCGTCTACCTCACTTCCGCTTTCGTCAACAGCTATGCATCTATCACCATCGCCGTCGTAGGCAAAGCCAAAATCTAGACCGTTGGCTTTTACGAAATTACTAAGCGCCTCTATGTGTGTTGAGCCACAGCCGTCGTTTATGTTGATTCCATTTGGGCAGTTGTTGATTACGCTTACATCCGCCCCTAGACGGTTGAAAATTTTGTCGGCTAGCAAATAAGCGCTACCGTTTGATACGTCAAGACCGATTTTTAAGCCTTTTAAAGAGGACTCTGAGCACGACACAATAAAGTCCTTATATTTCTCGTTTCCCTCCGAAAAATCGACTATTTTGCCTATCTCCTTGCCGCTTGCGTGTGGAATTTTCTCTTCGTTATCTATATAATTTTCTATTTTAGAAATAAGTGGGTCGTCTATTTTTCCACCACTTGAGCCGATTACTTTTATGCCGTTGTCGTAATACGGATTATGACTTGCCGAAATTACAAAGCCAATATCAAAGCCAAGGCTATTTACTAAATATGAAACAGCAGGAGTTGTGCTGATGCCTAGCTTATATACGTCAGCGCCCGAGCTTGCAAGACCGGATGCAAGTGCGCTTTCAAAAACGTCAGACGAAAGGCGTGTGTCCTTGCCGATTAACGCCCGAGCCTTCTTCTTTTCTTCCTTTATATAATATCCTAAAAATCTGCCAATTTTGTAGGCGTGGGTAGGGAGAAGCTCAACCCCTGCTACACCCCTAAATCCGTCTGTGCCAAAATATTTGCCCATATTTTCCCTCTCAAATGTGTTTTTTATTATTATACACATCGAAAAAATTTGTGATACAAAAAGAAAAAGCACTCAATTGAGTGCTTTTTAATTAATTTCTATTTGTGTTTTGCTTGTATCTTCTCTCTTCTCTGTCCTTGTAAAGACGGTCGAAAACATAAGAAAGTGAGATTTTTGCAGGCTGCATATCGTATGGGTCGGTATCCTCAAAAAGCTCGAAAAGTGGCTTCATATAATTATCGTGGATTCTTAATAGATGTGAGGTTTGAATAACGTTTGTAGTAACCATTCCGATGAATCCTATGAAGAAAAGAAGTAAGCCAACAAATATTCCCCAGGATTTGCCAATGTCAGTGAAATCACCGCTAAAGAGGTTGAAAAATGAATCCCAGTTAGCCCAGTTACCTATAAGGCTGGCAACACCGAAAACAAAGATTCCAGCAAACAAGAAAAATACAATTTGTGTACTTCTCTTGATTGAGAAAACATCGTTTTCAAATCCTTTAATATATCTTCTGACAGTTATGAGCTTGTTTCTCTTTTCGTCGAAGATGGCTGTTGTAGGGCTCTTATATATTCTTCTTTGAAGGAGCTTGTAATCGTAAACCGTTGCACCGTTTTGTGAGTAGCGACCATTTTCAAGAATTTCTACATCAAACGGGCAAGAAAGATAAGGCGCAATTTTTTCGAATCGAATTACAATAGAGTCGCCAATGTTGGCCAAGCCAAGCAAAGATGGCAAGGCGGAAATAAGCGCCTTTGTAATCGCGCCACCAAAGATGTACCAGTATAAGCCACGGGTCCTGTGCTGAAGGTCGGGTCTATACGTAACTGCAACATCATCGGTTGTGAAAATCAATTTGATGAATTTAAAGTGCTTAATACCAACAGGAATACCAACGATTGTAATACATGCAATAGCACCCATTACCGCGCTGACAAAAGCACCCCAAACACCAATCAAAAGGACCCAAGCGACAGTTTCCTTTCTTGTAGCATTAATCTTAGTCATCATTTTCTCCATAATAACATACTTTATTAATTTATTATATTACAAAATAAATAAAAAAACAATAGTCTAAGAAAAATTAGTAAACGGATTTTGAAAAAAATTCAAAAAAATTTTAAAAAACCTCTTGACAAGTGGTTGTTTTGTGGTTATAATGATAATAGTAATCATTACTGATAAGGAGGACGCAAAATGAGAGAAACAAAGCAAAAAACGGCTATTTTGGAATTTCTCCGTTCAAAAAGACAGCATTGCAGTGCCATTCAGGTTTACGATGCTGTAAGGGAAAAGATTCCAAATATTAGTCTTGGCACAGTTTATCGCAACCTCTCTACTTTGATTGAGAGTGGCGAAATCGTTTCAGTTGAAACGAGTGATAAATGCGTTTTTTATGACGGCTTTACACATGACCATGCGCATTTTGTGTGCCATTCCTGTAAGAAAATTTTCGACTTTGACTTCCCTGTTAGCGCAAAGGACTCGCTTGAAGAAAAGGGATTTAAGCTCGATAGCGAAAGAATCGTTTGCTACGGCAAATGTCCAAATTGCTCAAAAAATTAATTTATATATTTGAAAGGAAAATCATTATGAAAAAATTTGTATGTTCTGTTTGCGGATACGTTCACGAGGGAGATAGCGCACCTGAAAGATGCCCACAATGTAAAGTACCTGCCGAAAAATTCAACGAGGTAGTAGAGGAAAATCGTTACTGGGCTGCTGAGCACGTTGTTGGTGTTGCTCAAGGCGCACGCGAGGATATTATTATGGACCTTCGTGCTAACTATATGGGTGAGTGTACAGAGGTTGGTATGTACCTTGCAATGGCAAGAGTTGCACACCGTGAGGGCTACCCTGAAATCGGTCTTTACTGGGAAAAGGCAGCTTGGGAAGAGGCTGAGCACGCTGCAAAGTTTGCAGAACTTCTCGGCGAGGTTGTAACTGATTCTACAAAGAAGAACCTTGAAATGAGAGTTGAGGCTGAAAACGGCGCAACAATGGGCAAATTTGACCTTGCTAAGCGCGCAAAGGAGCTTAACCTTGACGCAATCCACGACACCGTTCACGAAATGGCTCGTGACGAGGCAAGACACGGAAAAGCATTTGAGGGACTTTTGAATAGATACTTCAAGTAATGCCACGAAGCCTTGTAATATAAGGACTTTGATACATAGGGGATGATAAAATTCATCCCCTTTTTTCTTGCTCAAATT
>JAZNFR010000042.1:0-5437 GCA_045576055.1 Eubacteriales bacterium | reverse complement strand
GCTGCCTCGCAGCCTGCAAGTCCAGCACCTATAACATTTATTTTTTTAGTTTCATTCATATTAGTTTTCTTCTGTTTTATATTTGCACTGCTCATTTGAACAGTATGAATATTCTTTATTCTTTTTCTTAAGCATCATTCCTGAGCAAACAGGACATTTTTCATTTGTTGGAATATCCCAAGTTGAAAACTTGCATTTTGGGAATGCAGAGCAGCTATAAAATTGTTTTTTGCTTTTTGTAAACTTTGTTACAATTTCTGCACCACATTTTGGACAGTTTATATCAAGCTTTGTGTCCTTAGCCTTAGTGTTCTTGCACTTTGGATAATTTGAACATGCGTAAAAATCACCAAATTTACCTTGTCTAACTACCATATCAGCGCCACAAATTTCGCACTTAAAATCAACTTTAATTTCAGGCTTTAGGACTGTATCCTTTCCATCCTCGGTCAACGTTTTAGTGTTTTTACAGGTTGGGTAGTTTGGACAAGCGGCAAATTTTCCAAATTTACCATTTTTAATTATCATTTTACTTCCACAAAGCTCACAAATGATATCAGTTTCCTCAACAGGAATAGCTATTTCCTTTTCACCAAGAATTTGATTTGCTTTTTCTAAAGAAACCTTAAATTCCTTGTAAAACTCACCTAAAACATCTGACATCGTAACGTTTCCGTTTTCAATGATATCAAGATTATTTTCCATATTTGCAGTAAATTGATAGTCAACAATTTCAGGAAAATGCTCATTCATTACCTTTGTTGTAACCTCACCAAGTGGGGTTGGCTTTAGGTATCTGCCCTCACGTGCAACATACCCTCTTGAAATAATAACTGTAATTATCGGGGTATACGTGCTTGGACGACCAATTCCCTTTTCTTCAAGGAATTTGATTAATGAAGCCTCATCATAACGAAGTGGTGGCTCAGTGAAGTGCTGTTGTGGTTCAATACTTTTATTAACAAGCTTCTCATCTTTATTTAGATTTGGAAGCTTACTCTTTTCAAAAATTCCACTTTCGACATCGGCATTGTCACCATTTTCAACATCACCATAAATAGCGGTATATCCAGGAAAAGCAATTGTGTTACCAACAGAACGGAATGTATATCCGTTATTATCGAAATCAACAACAACTGTGTCAATTTGTGCAGATGCCATTTGACTTGCAATAAATCTCTCCCATATTAGCTTATAAAGCTTATATTGGTCAAGGGAAAGGTATTTCTTTATTTTGTTCGGCTCAAGATAAACCTTTGATGGTCTAATTGCTTCGTGTGCATCTTGAGCATTGTTTTTTGATTTATAAACTCTTGTTGAGCTTGGGTAATATTTATCACCAAACTTAACAAGAATATATTCTTTAGCAAAAGCCTGTGCCTCTTGTGATATTCTTAACGAATCTGTACGCATATAGGTAATCAAGCCTTGTGCACCACCATTTTCTGCACCTAAGTTAATACCCTCATAAAGCTCTTGAGCAATTTTCATTGTTCTTTGAGATTGGAAATTATACTTCTTTGATGCTTCTTGTTGTAGTGTTGAAGTAATAAATGGTGGTTGTGGAGTACGTGGCTTTGAGGTTCTCTTTACATCAGAAACTGTAAATTCGTTGCCTTGAATCTCCAAAAGAACCTTATCTACTTGCTTTTTATCTGATAGCTTGGACTTTTTGCCCTTTTTACCATAAAAATGCGCCAAAACATTTCTATTTTTAGCTGTTTTTAAATTTGCTGTAATTGTCCAATATTCAACTGGTACGAATTTTTTGATTTCTTCTTCCCTTTCTACAATGATTTTAGTAGCAACGGATTGAACGCGTCCAGCTGACAAGCCACTTTTTATAGTTTTCCATAAAAATGGACTGATTTGGTAACCAACAATTCTATCAAGAATTCTTCTTGCCTGTTGAGAATTAACTAAATTTATATCTATATTTCTAGGATGCTTAATAGCTTCCTTAACTGCTGACTTCGTAATCTCATTAAATGATATTCTTTTAGCTTTTTTAGCATCGTCTCCAAGAATTGCTGCCAAGTGCCATGAAATTGCCTCGCCCTCTCTATCAGGGTCAGTTGCGAAGAATATTTTATCAGCATTTTTTGCTTCTTTTTTTAATTCTTTAATTAAATCGCCTTTACCTCTTATATTGATATAGTGTGGCTCGAAGCCGTTTTCTGTATCAATGCCAAGGGAAGACTTTGGTAAATCTCTTACATGACCAATAGATGCAATTACTTTATAATTAGAGCCTAAATAACTTTTAACTGCACCAATTTTACCGGGTGATTCAAGTATTACAAGATTGTTTGCCATATGTGTTCCTTTTCTGTTACTTTTTTATGTAGTATCCGCCCGGTGTGCTCTCAATAGCTCCGGAAATTTCTAGCATCATTAAAATAGATGCGAGCTTAGATGCATCATATTCCAATTCTATCAATGTATCGTACGAATTAGGCTTATCAAATGACATTGCATCATAAACCCTTTTTTCGTCTTCTGAGAGGTTTGAAGTATCAAATCTTTTTACTTCCTTTTCTGCAATATTTTGCACAGAAATGTTACACTCCTCTTTATTGCCATAAAAGTTGTCAACATTAAAGCTAGAAGCAACCTTTAAATTCTTTGCAAAAACAGGTTTTTCCTTGGAAGCAGAAAGATTAAGATTAGAAAATTTATCTAAGAATTGCTCAAGCACATCAATAGCGCATGTAGCAACTCTAGCACCTTCCATCAAAAGCTGATTTGTTCCTTCAGTTGAGAAGTTTTTAACAGGACCTGGAAAAGCAAAAAGCATTCTGCCCTGTGAAAGTGCTTTTTTAGCAGTTATTAATGATCCACTATTTCTATCAGCCTCTACAACAACCGTTGCAGGAGATAATGCACTAATGATTCTGTTTCTAACTGGGAAGTTTGTTCCGTTAGGTGGTGTATGTGGTGGATATTCTGTAATTACCGCACCAACACTTATGATTTTTTGCATCAGCGCCTTATTTTGATGTGGATAACATACATCAATTCCCGAGCCTAAAACTGCAACTGAAGAGCCACCTGCATAAAGCGCACCCTTTTGCGCAGTACAATCTATGCCGAGAGCCATGCCACTTATTACAGTTGCACCACCCTTTGCAAGACCAAATCCAAGCTCATATGCATTCTTTTGACCATAAATGGTCATCTTTCTTGTTCCAACTACTGAAATACAAAGTGTTTTTTGAAAATCGGGTAACTTGCCTTTGCAGTATAGAACTGCAGGATAGTCATCAATTAATCTCAGTAGCTCAGGATAATTATTATCGCTTGGCGTAATTACATCAACACCATTATCTCTGCACCACTCCAGAACCTCTTCAGCATGAGATAAGCTTTTGTCAAGAAGCTTTTTCTTTTTAGCTAAATCAAGCCAGTCAATCATTGCAACATCGGCATCGTCAGAATCATAAATAGCTTCTAGTGAACCAAAATGAGCATATAACTTATGGTATATACGTGAGCCAGCACCAAAATGTAATGACAGCCACATCCAAATAAGCTTCTCGTCCATAAAAGACCTCCATTTGTCAATATTCTTATAATATAATAACATTTTGTTATTTCGTTGTCAATATATTTTATAATATTATATTTATTTATATAGCTCCCACATAAATATTGAGCTTGCAATAGCTGCGTTTAGAGACTCCGTATTTTCACACATAGGAATAAAAATCGTTTCATCTGATGCGCTTATAACATCGTTTGAAAGGCCATGTCCTTCATTTCCTACAACTACTACATCTTTGTTTGACAATTCAATTTTACCCAAAACTAATGAGTTTTTATTTAAAGCAGCACTTAAAACTCTTTTTCCATTTTTTTGTAAAATTTTAATAGTACCAATAAAATCATCAACAATGTCAATATTCACCTTAAAAATTGCTCCCATTGCCGCACGAATAACCTTCTGCGAATATATGTCTGCACAGTCAGATGAAAAGACCAATCTATCAATACCAAAAGCAGCTGCATTTCTTATGATAGTTCCAATGTTTCCAGGGTCTCTCACCGATTCAAGCATCAGTATTTTTTCATTAAAATCCCAATTTTCGACAACTGTAAAACGTCTATGCTTTTCTAATAAAAACTCGCAAACAGCAATGACACCTTGAGGTGCACTTTCCTCAGTTAACTTTGAAAAAACCTGGTCGTTTACGCATAAAATTATTGTTCCATTATTTTGGCATTTTAACATTTTTTCAACAATATCATTATCCAAATTTGCATCATTTTTTATAACAATATATTTGATATTAGCGCCAAAATTTATGGCTTCATTTAACAGCTTTTTTCCATCACAAATAAATAAATTTTCTTCGTTTCTATACTTTTTATTTGATAATTTTCCAATTTTTACAATTGTCGAATTTGTCTTACTAGTGATTAACTCTGTACCAAAAATTTCATTAAACATAGATACCTTCTCCACTATTTTTCTAAAAAATGCAAAAAACTCGGCATTTGCCGAGTTTTATTTCAATTAAAGAGCTGCCTTTGCCTTTTCAACAAGTGCTGCAAATGCTTCCTTGTCATATACTGCAAGCTCAGCAAGCATTTTTCTATTAAGGTCAATGCCAGCAAGCTTAAGACCGTGCATAAATGTTGAATAGTTCATGCCGTTAACCTTAGCTTGTGCTGAAATTCTTGTAATCCAAAGAGAACGGAAATCTCTCTTCTTCATCTTACGGCCTGCGGATGCGTAGTTGCCGCTCTTCATAACAGCTTGCTTAGCCATCTTGAAGTGCTTGCTCTTAGCGCCCCAGTAACCCTTTGCCATCTTTAATACTTTATTTCTTCTTTTACGTGCCATCATAGCACCTTTAACTCTTGCCATCTTAAAAATCCTCCTTGTACTAACGTTTCATTCAATTATTTGTTGATAAGCTTCTTGATTGTTGGAGCCATGCTCTCGCTGAGGTATGAGCCTGAACGAAGGTTTCTCTTACGCTTAGCTGTCTTCAAACCAAGATTGTGACGATGTTGTGAATGAAACATCTTAACTTTTCCAGTTCCTGTTAAAGAAAATCTTTTTGCGGATGCCTTATGTGTTTTAATTTTTCCCATGATATTCGTTTCCTTTCGTGATAAGTATATTATCTTATTTTTTTACAGGTGAAATTGTAACAGACATTCTTCTTCCATCAAGTGAAGGAGCCTTATCTGTGCTACCGTATTCAGCGCAAAGCTCGATAAACTTACCGATGATTTCGACGCCTACCTCGGTGTGAGCCATTTCTCTACCCTTAAATGAGAGAACAACTCTTACTTTATCTCCGTTCTTTAAGAAACGGATTGCATTATTTGCTTTTGTGTTAAAATCGTGAGTATCAATTCTGCAAGAAAGCTGAACTTCCTTAACATCAACGGTTTGTTGCTTTTTTCTTGCTTCCTTTTCTTTCTT
>JAZNFR010000041.1:0-11770 GCA_045576055.1 Eubacteriales bacterium | reverse complement strand
CAACGATTTTCATTTGATTATCCTCCGTTTATTATTATCATATGAAGGATAAGCAATTTTGCTATTTTATTATTTTATAAATCAAATCGTTCTTTTTTGGCATTGAGTCACTATAAACTATTGCATCCTCAAAAACTATAGCAGCACTTTCAAAAAGGCTTTCGTTTGAAGAATACATTGTTGCAATCTTATCACCCTTGTGGAGATAACTGCCAAGAGTAATTTCAAGCTTAATTCCAGCTAGGTGGTCGATTAGATCTTCTTTTTTTGTTCTACCAGCACCTAAAATCATAGATGCTGTTCCTATTTTTTGTGCATCTAGGCTGTAAATATATCCATCCTCTTTTGCGTAAATTTCTCTTTTGAATTTAGCGCCCAGAAGAGAAGAGGGATCCTTAATTTTAGACACGCCCGCGCCTTGTTTTCCTATCCACTCGTAAAATTTATCAAGTGCCTTGCCACTGGATATAGCAAAATTTACCATAGAAGTTGCTTCTTCTAAATCGATATTGAAAGCAGAAGAAACCATACAAGCGCTGACTACCGTACAAAGCCTTGTAAGATTTTTTTCTCCCCTGCCTGAAAGTGCTTCAATAGCCTCCCAAACCTCTAGGCTGTTGCCAATGCACGTGCCGAGAGGGGCATTCATATCAGTAATTACAGTAGTAACGCGCCTATCAAAAGACTTGCCAATCTTTATCATTGCCTTCGCTAGCTTTTCAGCATCATCGGCAGTTTTCATAAAAGCACCAGATCCGAATTTTACGTCTAAAACAATAGATTTTGAGCCAGAAGCTAGCTTTTTTGACATAATACTAGACGCAATTAAGGGGATTGAATCAATAGTTGCTGTTACATCGCGCAAGGCATAAAGCTTTTTGTCAGCGGGTGTTAGATTGGCACTTTGCCCAACTACTACAATTCCTATATCCTTCGCTTGCTTATAAAACTCTTCTATTGAAAGCTCTGTTTTAAAATGGTCAATAGATTCAAGCTTGTCGACAGTACCACCAGTAAAGCCAAGCCCACGTCCTGACATTTTTGCGACTGTACAGCCAAGACTAGCAGCTATCGGTGCGACTATTAAAGTTGTCTTGTCACCAATTCCACCCGTGCTATGCTTGTCAACTGTTTTCTCGCCTAGCAATGATAGGTCAAGCACCTCGCCAGAATTAATCATAGCCTTGGTCAATGCACTGACTTCAGCCTCGTTCATAGAATTTATGCAAATTGCCATTAAAAGCGCTGAAATTTGATAGTCCTGTGCTTCGCCCGACATGTATGATGAAATTACAAAATCTATCTCCTCTGAACTAAGAGTGCCACCGTGACGCTTTTTATCAATAATATCGTAAATTCTCATAAAAACCTCACCCTGTGTATGATTTTGTGATTATTTTATGTTGCTTTTGGTAAAGGCTTCTGGAAAAAGCTTCTTTAATGTATAGGTCTTAATTTCCTTGCCGTTATATAGAACTATTTTGAAATTCTCATCGCAAAACTCGCTCATTACCTGCCTACAAGCGCCACAAGGAAAAGCATATTCGCAAATTTCATCCTTGCCACCGACAATTGCAATAGCCTTGAAATCACGGCTGCCTCCTTTTGTTATTGCGTGATAAAATGCAACTCTTTCAGCACAAACGGATTCTGAATATGCGCTGTTTTCGATGTTTGCGCCCTTGTAAATCGTTCCGTCCCCACAAATAAGCGCAGCACCAACCTTGTATTTTGAATATGGTGCATATGCACTAACTCTTGCGTAGGTCGCTTTTTTTACTAAATCAGCATAGTCAATTTTCATTTTTTGTCTCCTAACAAATATTTAAATGATTTTGGATTGTAATCTAGATTAAAATAATCGCTTATAATTTTTGAAACAAATGCATATGTCGGCTGTGTGCCGAGATTTTTTGATTTAATCTTTGGCCCAAGTATAAATAAAGGCACATACTCTCTTGTATGGTCGGTGCTAATGTCACCTGGGTCACAACCATGGTCTGCTGTGATAATTAGAAGGTCCTCAGGCTTTAAGCCCTCCATAATTCTTGGTAGATAGCTGTCAAATTCAGAAATTGCCTTAGCATATCCGTCAATGTCGTTTCTGTGTCCATACACCATATCAAAATCAACTAGATTTGTAAAGCAAAGGCCAGAAAATTCCTCTTCCATTAAAGAAATGGTCTTGTTAATTCCTTCTAAATTCGAGCTGGTTTTGTACTTTCTAGTTATGCCAGCTCCAGCAAAAATATCGTTGATTTTTCCGACGGAAATAACATCATAATCGTTTTCTTTTAATACGTCAAGCACCGTTTTATCGACAGGGGGTAGGGAAAAATCGCGTCTTTTTGTGCTTCTTACGTAATTTGGATACTCGCCCTCGAACGGTCTTGCTATAACTCTACCAACGCCCCACTTGCCAACAAGCATTTCTCTTGCGATTTCGCAATAATTATATAGCTCTTCAAGAGGGATAACATCGGTGTGTGACGCGATTTGGAAAACACTGTCGGCAGATGTGTAAACTATCAAATCGCCAGTTTTTTGGTGCTCACGACCAAAGTCCTTTATTACCTCTGTGCCAGAGTAGGGCTTGTTACAAATAACATGCTTACCTGTTCTTTTCGTAAACTCGTTTATTATTTCGTCATCAAAACCATTTGGGAAGGTAGGCATAGGATTTTCGGAAATAACACCAGCTATCTCCCAGTGCCCAACCGTTGTGTCTTTACCTTTGGAAAGCTCGGCACATTTTCCAAAAAAACCAAGGGGTGTGTCTGATTTTTCTAAAAAATCAACCCCGTCTATATTGCCAATTCCACACTTTATAAGGTTAGGAATATGGAAATGTTGAGATTTTGAAATGCTTTTTAAGGTGTTAGCGCCATCATCAGCAAAAAGGTGAGCATCGGGCAGTGCCCCTATACCGAAGCTATCAAGCACTATTAAAAATATTCGCCTCATATGCTTATTGCAACCTCAAGCGCTAGCTTCATCATATCTGTAAAGGTTTTTTGTCTTTCCTCACTGCTAGTAGCTTCACCAGTTAATAAATGGTCGGAAACTGTACAAATTGCTAAAGCATTTTTGCCTAATCTTGACGCTGTCATGTATAGAGCAGCAGCCTCCATCTCAACAGCTAAAACACCCATCTTCTTCCAAGGAGACTCGCCATTTCTTGACATGTCAAGATCACTATAAAAGGTGTCACTCGAGAGAATGTTACCAACGTGGTAATTTAGGTTCATTTGCTTCGCTTTATCGACACAGGTAGCAAGAATTTTGTAGCTTGCAATAGGAGCAAAGGTGCCATCAATCGCGTATTGCATAGCAAAATTAGAGTTAGTACAAGCACCCATACCTATAACAATGTCGCGTACGTTTACGCTTTCTTGCATTCCTCCTGCTGAGCCTACTCTTATAATGTTTTCAACACCATAAAATGAGAATAGCTCATAGGAATATATGCCTATTGATGGCATGCCCATTCCACTTGCCATAACACTAATTGGAATGCCCTTGTATGTGCCAGTATAGCCTTGAATTCCACGCACGTTGTTTACAAGGATGGCATTTTCTAAAAAGTTTTCAGCAATAAACTTGGCACGCAAAGGGTCACCAGGCATTAAAACTGTTTTTGCAAATGCACCGTTTTCTGCATTAATATGAGGAGTTGCCATTATCGTTACCACCTTTTTCAATAATTTTCACAATTCTGCTTGTGCCTAAACGCGAAGCGCCTAAATTTATAAAGTCTATAGCGTCATCAAGCGATGAAATCCCACCGGCTGCCTTTATTTTTATGTGAGGCGCAACATGGTTTTTGAATAAAATGATATCATCTTTTGTAGCTCCACCTGTGCTAAATCCGGTAGAGGTTTTTATAAAATCAGCACCAGACTCGCTAACCAACTCGCACATCTTTTTCTTTTCGTATTCGGAAAGAAGACAGGTCTCAATAATAACCTTTAAAATTCTGCCCTCACATGCAACCTTTATGTCCTTTAAATCACTTAAAATTTTATCATAGCTTGCATTTTTTAAGTCGCCAATGTTGATAACGGTGTCAATTTCGTCAGTGCCATTTAAAACAGCCTCTTGTGATTCGAAGCATTTAACTCTATTCGTTGAATAACCGTTTGGAAAGCCTGTAACTGTGCATATTTTAAGATTTTTACCCACATATTCCTTTGCCATTTTTACAAAAGACGGTGGAATGCAAACGGACGCCGTTTGGTATTTTATTCCCTCATCACATGTCTTTTTTATATCGCCCCACGTTGCATCTTGCTTTAAGTAGGTGTGATCGACCATTGAAAGTATCTTTTTAATATCCATGTTTTCACCTCTAAAAATATATCCTCTTACAATTATATTACCATAATAATATGGTAAATTCAAGAAAAAGGAACAATATATGAAAAAAGGCGGACTAGGAGTCCGCCTTTTATGCTTTATTCTGGAATAATAAGGCCGTAGCCACCTCTTTTACGCTTATAAACAACGCAGGTTTCTAGTGTTTCTGCATCCTTAAAAACAAAGAAATCGTGTCCAAGCATATTCATCTGTAGAATTGCTTCCTCTACGTTCATAGGCTTGAATGGGAACGTTTTTGTTCTGACGTTTTGTACGTATTCCTCCTCATACGATTCATCTAAATCTTCATCTATAATATCAAAGGCGCCAGCCTTAAGCTTCTTTTGTAAGCGAGTTTTATTTTTTCTAATTTGCCTTTCCAGTGCCTCAGTTGCGGAATCAATGGCGGTAGCGAAGGTATCAGCAGCCTCCTCGGCACGGAAAACCATTCCCTGTGAGCGAATGGTGATTTCCACCATTTCCAAGCCATTAGGCATTGAGAAGGTAATGTCCATTTCTGCGTTGTCCTCAAAGAACTTGTCGAATTTAGCAAGCTTCTTCTCAGCGGTTTCCTTTACTGAGTCAAAAACTCTCATTTGTCTTGCGGTAAAATTCATCTTCATATGAACACCTCTTTTGCGATTGAATTTCAGAACACGGGTTCTGTTGATATTATTATAGCACAATTAATTGTAAAAATAAATAGAAAAAGAGAAAAAATATAGATTTTTTTGTGAAAAATCACCAAAAGTCTCTAAAAATCATCAAAAACCAGCGAAAAAGATAGAAAAATAGAAAATCAGCAAAAATATTGATAAAATCAAATCGTTTTTGTTTGACTTTTGTACGTATTTATGGTATACTATTTAATGTTAAATTGTATGAATTTGGAGGGAGGACTCATCTTGTTAGTAGGAAATGCAATAGTTGGACAATCAGGTGGACCCACCTCGGCTATCAATGCAACCTTGTCAGGTGTTATAAGAGGTGCATCAAAAAGTGAGCAAATAGATAAGCTCTATGGAATGAAAAATGGAATTGAAGGCTTTTTGAACGAAGAAATTATTGATCTTTCCTATCTTTTTGACGATGAAGAGAACCTTTCCTTACTTGAGGCAACCCCTGCAAGTGCGCTTGGCTCTTGTAGAAAAAAACTACCAAATTTAGACACGTCCTCGGAAATTTATGAAAAAATCTTTGAAATTTTTCCAAAATATGATATAAAATATTTCTTTTACATCGGTGGCAATGATTCTATGGATACCGTTTGTAAGCTTTCACAGTATGCAAAAATGGTAAACTATGATATTATAATAATCGGTGTGCCAAAAACCATCGATAATGATTTGCCATGCACAGACCATACACCAGGCTTTGGCTCAGCTGCTAAGTTTATTGCAACTGCAATTTCTGAAATTGCAACCGACTGCGCAGTTTATAAGGTGAAGGCTGTTACTATTGTTGAAATGATGGGTAGAGATGCAGGATGGCTTACATGTGCTGCTGCACTTGCAAAGGAATTTAATGGTATGGGCGCAGACCTTATCTATCTTCCTGAGTGCCCATTTTATGACAATGAATTCATAAGCGCTATTGAAAAATGCTTTGAAACTCATCCAAATGTTGTTGTCGCTGTTAGCGAGGGTATTCAGTATGAAAATGGTGAATACGTTGGCGCAAGCAAGCAAAATGGTATGGTTGACGTGTTCGGACACAAGTATCTTTCTGGAACGGCTAAAACCCTAGAGGCAATTGTTAAAAAGGAAATCGGATGCAAGGTTCGCTCCGTTGAGCTTAACTTGCTACAAAGATGCTCATCTCATATCCTTTCAGCTACTGATATTGATGAAAGTATTAGAATAGGACAAAGCGCTGTTCAGCTTGCTTTAAGTGGCAAAACTGGCGTTATGCCTGTTTTTGTCCGTTTGCCTGGAGAAAAATATGAGATTGAGATTTCATATGTTTCAATTGAAGAGGTGGCAAATCAGGTTAAATTCGTGCCACAAAGCTTCATAAATGAAGAGAAAAATAATGTTACTAAGGAATGTATTGACTATATAGCTCCACTTGTGCTTGGGGAAAAACAGATAAAATACAAAAACGGCGTGCCAGTGCACATCCGCTTGAAGTGAGAAGGGTAGATTATGTATAAAATAGGCTTTGACAATGAAAAATATTTAAAATTGCAATCCGAGAAAATTAAAGAAAGAATTTCCCAGTTTGGAGGTAAGCTATACCTAGAATTTGGTGGCAAGCTCTTTGATGACTACCATGCATCACGCGTTTTGCCAGGCTTTGAGCCGGATAGTAAAATCCGAATGCTTGCTGAACTTAAGGACCAAGCTGAGGTTATAATTGCCGTTAACTCTGCTGATATTGAAAAGAATAAGGTTCGTGGAGATTTGGGAATTACATATGACCTTGACGTTCTTCGCTTAATCGATGCCTTTCGTGGATTTGGACTTTATGTTGGCAGTGTTGTTCTTACAAGATACGATGCAACAGCTAGTGTCGAAAACTTCAAAAACAAACTAGAATCTCTTGGTATCAAGGTTTATAAGCACTATGCGATAAACAATTATCCATACGATATTGACTATATTGTTAGCGATGAGGGATATGGGCGCAACGAGTATATTGAAACAGAGCGTTCTCTTGTCGTTGTAACAGCTCCTGGCCCTGGTAGTGGAAAAATGGCAACCTGCTTGTCACAAATTTACCACGACTACAAAAAGGGAATAAATGCTGGATACGCTAAGTTTGAGACATTCCCGATATGGAATATTTCTCTTTCACATCCAGTTAACGTGGCATATGAGGCAGCAACTGCTGACCTAAACGATATAAATATGATTGACCCATTCCATCTTGAGGCATATGGCACAACTGCGGTTAACTATAACCGTGACGTTGAGATTTTCCCAGTTCTACGCGCTATGTACGAGGGAATTATGGGAACATGCCCGTATAAATCTCCAACTGATATGGGCGTTAATATGGCAGGAAATTGCATATTTGATGACGAAGCAGTTAGAGAATGCGCAAATAACGAAATTATAAGAAGATATTATCACGCACTATGCCAACAAAGAAAAGGTAGCGAGTGTGCTGATGAGATAAATAAAATCAAGCTTCTTATGAATCAAAGTGGCATTAATGCGAAGCAGAGAAGGTGCATTCAAGCAGCTCAAGATAGAGCTCAAGAAACTGGTGCGCCAGCAGCAGCGATCGAGCTTTGCGATGGCAGAATAGTTACAGGAAAAACATCCACACTTCTCGGTGCTTCAAGTGCTGTTTTAGTAAATGCAATCAAGGCAATTGCAGGAATAGATAAGGAAATAGATATCATCTCCCACGATGTTCTTGAGCCAGTTCAAAGACTTAAAATAGAGAATCTTGGCAACCACAATCCAAGACTACATACAGACGAGGTACTTATCGCGCTTGCCATAACAGCGGCGACTAACGAAACTGCAAAGCGCGCAATGGATGCTTTAGAGCAACTGAAAAATGCAGAGCTTCATTCGTCGGTTATTTTATCCCCTGTTGATGTTGCAACATTTAGAAAGCTCGGCGTTCACCTAACCTGTGAGCCAGTATATCAAACAAAAAAACTATTCCATGGTTAAAATAAAAAGCAGAAATTCAAATCGAATTTCTGCTTTTGTTTTTTTATTTGCCGATGTGCTTCTTTATAGCGGCCTTTATGTCGTATAAAAATGCAAGATCCTTTTCTGATAAGGTATCGAAATATTCAAGTGATAACAAGAAATCAGCACTTATATCTAGAATTTGACAAATTCTGCGTAGTTGTGTAAGATTAGGCTCTTGTACCCCACGTTCGATTTTGGAATAGCCAGATTGACTCATTGGTATTTGTCTTGCTATTTCTTCTTGCGAAAGGTCGAGATCTTCTCTTGCAGCACGAATTTTTTCTCCAATGTTCATTTTGCACCTCGAATAGACTGTTTTATAATGTAACTATTATACAAAAAAATAATAGAAATAGGACCATATAGTTTTAATTTGCATTAAAAAGTACATTGGCTACTAATTAATCTACGATTAATTGATTGTATTTTGCTTTGTTTTACACATACTTTCAACAAGCTCTTTGAGCGGAGCGTTATAAGAAAGCTTAGGGTCGTTTTCAAGAGTTTCCTTTGCGCTTTCGAATGCAGCGTGGACAAGCAATGTGTCACTGCAGGATTTTGCAATGCCTAGGTCTATCTGACCCGACTGACGAACACTCGCATCGGAAGAGAAAAAGTCACCAGGACCACGCATTTGCAAATCTCGCTCAGCAATTGTGTAGCCATCATATGTGGTTTTCATTATTTCAAGACGCTCTTTAGCAGTTGTACCCTTAGAATCGGAGACTAAAACGCAATATGATTTGCGAGAACCACGTCCAACACGTCCGCGCAGCTGGTGAAGCTGTGAAAGACCAAATCGCTCGGCGTTTTCTACTATCATAAGAGAAGCGTTTGGCACATTGACACCAACCTCAATAACCGTTGTTGAAACTAAAATATCGATATTGCCGTTTGAAAACTCGGACATTATAGCGTCCTTCTCCTTGCCCTTGAGCTTGCCGTGAATAAAGGCGATGCTTAGGTCAGGGAAAACATTTTCTGATAACTCTTTTGCATAGTCAACTGCTGATTTTAGAGGTGGTTGACTTTCGTTAAACAGGAATGAGAATGGGTCGAAGTCGGACACGTTATCAATATCATCCTTCTTTTCTTCGACGCTTGGGCAAACGATATAAACCTGACCACCCTCGTTAACTTGCTTTCTGATAAATGAATATAGGCGCTCTCTATAAGATTCATCAACAACGTATGTCGAAACCCTTTCTCTGCCAGGTGGCATTTCGTCTATAAGTGAAATGTCAAGGTCGCCATACATCATAAATGATAACGTTCTAGGAATAGGAGTTGCACTCATAACAAGAGTGTGCGCAAACAAGCCCTTGTCCGAAAGAGAAGAGCGTTGGTTAGCACCGAATCTATGCTGCTCGTCTGTTATAGCTAAAGCCAAATTGTTGAATTCGACATTTCCTTGTATTAATGAGTGCGTACCAATAATAAACTGGCATTCGCCAGATTTTAAGCGACCCAGTGTCGACTTTTTGTCTTTTGCACTTGTACTTCCAGTTAGCAACTCGCAACTAATTCCGAGAGAACTAAAAATTGGATAAAGAGATTCATAATGCTGGTTTGCTAATATTTCTGTTGGCGCCATCATTGCACACTGATATCCGTTTTTACACGCAATATAAGCGGCGGCTGTGGCGCAAAGCGTTTTTCCACTTCCGACATCACCGACAACTATGCGGTTCATCGGCTTGATATAAGAATCGTTATTTTTAGGGCAAGTATCAAGTGATATTTCGCGAATTGCATTCATTTGTGCGTTCGTTGGCGAATATGGCAATAGTGCCAAAAGCTCACTTATGTCAGTATCACTAAAGCGAGGAGCCTTTTGAGTTAACTGCACAGTTTTAATTTTTGATAAAACAAGTGCGAAAAGATATAGCTCGTCAAATGTCAATCGTTTTATAGCTTTTTGAAGTGATTCCTCGCTCTTTGGAAAATGTATATTTTCTAGTGCATAGGTGAGGCTTGAAAGATTGTTTTTCTCTCTCACGTTGTTTGGTAGAAAATCCACAACAAAGGCTGGCATTTCAGCTACGATTTCGCGAAGCAGCTTTGAAAGGAACTTTTGGTTCAATCCTGAAGATAGAGGATAAACTGGTATTAAAGCGTCAAGCTCTTTGGTTGGCAAAATCGGCTCATAAGCTGGCGAACTCATACACAGGGTGCGCTTTTCCTTTGTGACCTTGCCCCAAAATCTAAAGGTTGAGCCTTGATGAAATACCTCTTTTAGATAATTTTGGTTGAAATAAGTAATGTTTACGGAGCCACTTTCGTCAAATGCACGGAATTTTAGTAGGTTCATACCTCGTCTTATCATTGCAGCCTTCGGTTCATTTGCTATTGTTAGTATGTACGAATGATATTCGCCATAAGCTTCCTCGTCTGCTAATAGCCTTGTATCGGCTCTATTTTGGTAAGCGCGTGGAAAATGATAGAGAAGGTCTTTTACTGTAAAAAAGCCGCCACTGTGTAAGCTTTTCTCGATTTTTTCTCCAACACCATATAGCTTTTTGACAGGGGTTTGATAATCCATTTTTTTGGCTCCTTTCGATAGAATTAAATAATACCCGCAGAGAGAGATTGTGTTTCCTCTGCGGGTTGAATTTTTATAGACCAAGAACAGCTGCGCCGACAATACCAGCATCATTGCCAAGCTCGGCAATTTTGATTTCGGTTTGCTTGTCGCCTCTTGTGTAGGTTTCTTTGAATACGGCTTCCTTAAGTGGAACAAGCAAGTAATCCTTTTCGTTGCAAACACCACCACCGATGGAAAGAATGTTTGGTTGGAAAATGTTGATTACGTTTGCAATACCACAAGCAAGATAAGAGATAAACTCGTCAACGATTTCCTTACCAACCTCATCGCCCTGCTTCATAGCTGCAAAAGCCACTCTTGCATTGCAATTGTCAATGTTTCCATTGATCATTTCGTCGATAAGGGTTTTGCGTCCTTCAGCTCTTGCTTTGAGAACGTGCTCCTTTGTCATATTCGTAAGACCAGTAGCAGAGCTGTATGTTTCCCAACAGCCACGTCTTCCACAGGTGCATTGCTTGCCGTCCTTTTCAATAACTATATGGCCAAGCTCAGCACCAGCAAAGTTGAAGCCAGAATAAACCTTACCATCAAGAACAATGCCACCACCAAGACCTGTACCTAGTGTAATCATAACTGAGAACTTAGCACCCTTGGCAACACCGGCGATAGCCTCTGCCTTTGCAGCGGCGTTAGCATCGTTTTCAATGTAAACTTTTTCTAGACCTGTGTATTCTTTTAACAAGTCAGCGATAGGAAAGTTAACAAAAGGTAAGTTGTTTGCGTATTCGACAACGCCGGTTTCAGAGTTAGCTGTGCCTGGTGTTGCAATACCAGCATATTCAACATCCTTTATTGTTAAATTGCAATCTTGGAGCAAAGAAAGACAAAGATTTGCCATATCCTTGATTATTTCCTTGCCATCTCTATGAGCAAGCGTTGGAACGCTCTTTTTCTTGATTATTTTGTAGTTTTCGTCAACAATGCCGGCAGCAATATTTGTTCCACCGAGATCGATTCCTAAGTAGTACATAAAACACCATCCTTAAAAATAAAATTCCATTTACGTTAATTATAATATTATTTTCCCGCTATGTCAAGTTTTTTGCGCTAAAATAAAGAAAAAATATATTTTTGTGCAATATTTATAGTTGCCAAAAATTTGAGCACGTTTTTGTGCAACTTGCACAATGTGTAGAAAAACATAATAAAAGATAAA
>JAZNFR010000040.1:0-5215 GCA_045576055.1 Eubacteriales bacterium | reverse complement strand
CCCTGACAAGGGGAGGCTTGACGGGAGGAGCAAGCCCCTACAAGTCGCTATGCTCCCTTGCACGCTTTCCACTAACGAGAATCCCTCCGCCTCGTTCCTCGGCACCTCCCTTTACAAAGGAGGCTATTTTCAAGTGTCAATGTGTCCCCTACAGATGCGGCAGCATCCTCTACGATGTGATATTGAAACGTTCAATAAAAAAAGTCGCATGCAGTGTGCGACTTTTTAGGTTTTACAGAGTTTTCGCTTTAGAAATAATCCCTCAGTCACTATCGTGACAGCTCTTCTAACGCACGCCCTGTGGGTGCCTTTACAAAGGAGCCTTTTGGGTGCGACTTTTTAGGCTTTCATCAGTCAAATGCTCTTTTCTTGCTTTGAATATAGTCATCAATTGCATTAGCAGCGGTTTTGCCTGCGCCCATTGCCAAAATTACAGTTGCGGCACCTGTTACAGCATCGCCGCCTGCATAAATGCCTTCCTTTGAGGTAAGACCATTTTCATCAACTATAATTCCACCCCAATATTCAGTTGCAAGTCCTTCAGTTGTTGACTTGATGAGCGGGTTTGGTGATGTACCAAGTGACATAATCACGCAGTCAACGTCGAGTATATGCTCGCTTCCCTCTTTTACAACTGGGCGACGACGACCACTTTCATCAGGAGCACCAAGCTCCATTTCAACGCATTTCATACCGCCAACGCTCATATTTCCAGGGCTTCTTGGATTTTCCTTATCAATAAAAGGTAAAATTTCTGTTGGGTTAGTTAGAGTTTTAAAGATAATGCCCTCTTCAATTGCGTGTTCAACCTCTTCCTTTCGAGCAGGAAGCTCTTCCATACCACGACGATAAACGATATAAACCTCTGCGCCCATACGTCTTGCACATCTTGCCGCATCCATAGCAACGTTTCCGCCACCAACAACCGCAACCCTTGTATATGACATAATTGGGGTATCGCTTTCGGCTTTGTATGCTTTCATTAAATTAATTCTTGTAAGATACTCATTTGCCGAGAAAACGCCTTTTAGATTCTCGCCAGGAATACCCATAAATTTAGGAAGACCAGCTCCAGAGCCGATAAACACAGCCTCGTAGCCGTACTCACGCATAAGCTCCTCAATTGAGAGAGTTTTGCCAACGACAATATTAGTGTTGATTTTTACACCGAGATCCTTTAATCCGTCAATTTCTTTTTTAACAACGTCCTTTGGGAGACGGAATTCGGGAATACCATAAACTAAAACGCCACCGGGAGTATGTAAAGCCTCAAAAATGGTGACATCATAGCCTCTTTTAGCAAGATCGGATGCACAGCTGAGTCCAGCAGGGCCAGAGCCAATAATTGCGACCCTGTGTCCGTTTTTGAGTGGTTTTTGCGTTGTTTTTTTAGCATTTTTATTGTGATAGTCAGCAACAAAACGCTCAAGTCTGCCTATTGCAACAGGCTCACCCTTAATGCCTCTAACACAGCGTCCCTCACATTGGTTTTCCTGTGGGCAAACACGTCCACAAACAGCAGGGAGAGATGATGATTTTAGAATGATTTCGTATGCCTCTTCAAATTTGCCCTCTGCTACCTTGGCGATAAAGTCAGGGATCATAATTTTAACAGGACACCCGTTCATACACATTTTGTTTTTACAGTTAAGGCATCTTTTTGCCTCATCAATTGCCTGCTCCTCTGTATAGCCAAGGGCAACCTCGCTGAAGTTTTTAATTCTCTCCTCTGGAGATTGAGTAGGCATTGGATTTTTAACAAGCGACATATTTGGCATATTACTTTACCTCCTCGCTTGATTTTGCTTTTTTAAAGAGGTTGCAAGCTTCCTCATATTTATGCTTTTCAAAATCTCCATAGAGATTCGAGCGAGACATAGCCTCGTCAAAATCTATTAAGTGTCCGTCAAATTCGGGACCATCAACGCAAGCAAACACCATTTTGCCACCAACGCTTAAACGGCATCCACCACACATACCGGTTCCATCAATCATAATTGGGTTCATTGACGCCACTGTTTTAATGCCATATTCCTTGGTGAGAAGGCAAACGAATTTCATCATAGGCAAAGGACCGATGGTGATAACCTCGTCATATTTTTCCCCACTCTCGATTAGCTTTCTAAGAGCATCGGTAACAAGACCTTTTTCTCCCGCTGAGCCATCATCAGTCATAAGAATATATTTGGATGATGCTTTTTTGAATTCCTTTTCAAGAATTACCAAGTCCTGATTTCTAAAGCCACAGATTGTGTGCACCTCACAGCCAAGTAAGTGAAGCTTTTTTGCAACCGGGTATGCGATAGCACAGCCAACGCCACCGCCAACAACCGCTACCTTTTTAAGTCCATCCGTGTGGGTTGCCTTGCCGAGTGGTCCTACAAAGTCGTTAAGATAGTCTCCCTTTTCCATTGTGGAAAGCTTATAGGTTGTGCCACCTACTATCTGGAATATTATAGTAACACTTCCTTTTTTTCTATCAAAATCTGCTATTGTTAGGGGTATTCTTTCTCCGTTTTCATCTGTGCGAAGAATAATAAATTGGCCCGGCTCTGCTTTTTTTGCAACAAGAGGAGCATCTATTTCCATTAACACAACTGTTGGGTTTAATACCTTTTTGGTTAAAATCTTATACATTTTTCTTTCCTTGTTAATTGAATTTTGCGACACGGGGTGCGCTTTTATGTATTATCGTAGGTTGCCTTTGAAAGCTTTTTGCGTAAAACCTGATAAAAGCTTTGATTTGTAACCTTGATTATTTTTGCGTATTCGATATTACGCCCAATTCTTATAATGTCACCATCATTTAATGTGAATGCATCATCGCCATCTATTTGAAGTGCAGGATTGCCTGTCTTTACGATGCTATCAACAATCACTTTGATTTCTATTTTGTCATCTCCATTCGCAACCAAGGATGAGCGTGGAAAATACTTAGGCGAAATCGGTGTCAAAACAATATTAGACGAATTAGGTGTCAGCACAGGGCCACCAGCTGACAAGTTATACGAGGTTGAGCCTGTTGGGGTTGCAACTATGAGTCCGTCGCCAACTACCGTTTGAGTGAGCATACCATTGATAAAAAGCTCAGCAGTAAATGCCTTTAAAAGCGTTGATCGATAAAATGAAGCCTCATTTAATGCGACAAAGGAATATACGCTTTTGCCCTCTCTTATAACCTCGCCCGAAAGCATCATACGGTTTTCAAGCGCATATTTACCTAACACGATTTTATCAATAGCTTCTATAGCTGTATCAGGGTTACATTCAGTTAGATAGCCGAGATGATCAAAATTAATTCCAAGCATAGGAATGTCGAATTTATATAACTTTTTGCAAGCACGCAAAAGTGTGCCATCGCCACCGAGAACAAGTGCAAAGTCCACCTTTTCTGTAGGCGGCTCATTCTCTTTTAATACAGAAACTGAGTAACCATTTTTCTCTAAAAGCTCAATTGCAATTTTTGAAAACTGCATACTTTCTTCCTTGAGATAGTTAGGTATGATTATCGCCTTCTTCACGTTGCCTGCCTCCCACTAATTTAATATTATAGTGTGAATATTATACCACGCAATAATATTTTTGTCAATCAAATTTTATTTTTTGTCGACAAACAATGTTTTTAACACAAAAAACGGACACAGGGGTGCCCGTTTTTTTATTTAGTTTACCGACAGATAATAGTCGTATGCGTGTTGAACTGCTTCAAGAAGCTGGATAAGCTCCGCACGCGTTAAGCTGTTTGCGTTTTGAATTTTAACCTCCTGTGCACCATTTCCTATATAGCAATATGGTTTAATTTGGTCAAATGCATATTTTAAGTCATCATATCCGGGATTAAACTTGTTTGCAGAATTATCGGACTCAATCCATCTACCATTATTATGCACATAGCTATAAAGAATGTTACATACCGGCTTTAGAAGCTTACTGCTATTGTTGTTTACTGCGTTATAAAACTCCTGGTCATTGGTAGAAAGAAGCTCTTCTATTGAGTCAAGCTGGTCAAAGTTTGTTCCCTGCTCATATCCAACCTTATATGAAATATCATTTGTTACTTCATACTGTTTTGCGGTTGCATCCCAGCTTGTAACGCTAAAGCCATTGTTTTCAGAATCATATTTATTGGTTGTGCAAGTACCCTCATAAAGCTCACCGATTTGATACCAAACCCCATTTTTGCAGGTATACGATACTGCAAACACCGTTGCTTCTCCACCGTCTAATGAATCTGTTGTAATATATACCGTGTATTCACAGCCCGATGGCGCACCCGAGCTATAGCTGTCACCAGTGTTTTCTTTTCCGTCAACATCTCGTCTGCTAACCATAATAGTAACAGGAGTCGGCGTACCGTCTATATCAATCACAATGTCCTTACCAAAAAGGCGGTCAAATATCGCTTCATCTTTTCCTATATTGCCTATTTCGGTAGTGCCATCGCTTTTGTATTTACTATCGAACACACTAGACAAATAATTATATCCGTTTTCGGATGTTTTATCATTAAGTATTTTTAAAAACTCATCCTGAACAGCATCCATATGCAAGCCGAATTGAAAATTAACCAAATTTTCTAATCCGTAGCCTTTTGCACCCGAGCCAAAACGATAAGTAACATATACGGTTCTCATTGTTTGCGGAGGAATCCAGTCGTATTCATTAAACGTATTTGTTGTATCGTTCAAATGGTCCTTTGTCACAATGAAAATTCCGTTTGTCTGCCCTATTTTATCATTGTCTCCAATCTCTGTAAGAAAATCTGTTCCCAAATACCAATATGTTATATCCGTATTATTATGCAATATAATTTCATACGTTATGCTTGCATCTCCCCCACTGTAAGAATCTACATCTGTTTTGAAGTTGGTGGGTTGAATATATGTATAAAGATTGCTTCTTGCAAAGCTTGTTGAAACAAGTGAGGCTCCACAAATATAAACACCTTCAAATGGCGGGGGGGTTGTTTCGGCTGTTCCATTAATAACCATAACATTTGAAACTGCGGCAAATCCGATCGAAATGAATGTGAACATAATCACTAAGGATATTGCTATACCAAATTTAGTTATTTTTCTCATAACCGTCCCCCTTTCGGTTTTTTATTTCATTATACCATATTTTTTAAATTTATCAACTAAAATTTATAAAATAAAATAAAATGAGCGTGAACACAAAAATGTGTTCTACGCCCCTTAAAAAATTATTTTTTATC
>JAZNFR010000039.1:0-3768 GCA_045576055.1 Eubacteriales bacterium | reverse complement strand
AATGAAAAAGATCCAATTGAAAAGATTACACTAGTTGGTCTTTGCACAGATATATGCGTTATTTCTAATGCACTTTTACTAAAAGCGACTTTTCCCGAAATTGAAATTTCAGTTATATCAAATGCTTGTGCAGGTGTAACTCCCAAGAGTCACGAAAATGCGTTAAATGCAATGAAAATGTGCCAAATTATAGTTAAATAAGGAGATAATATGGATAACGAGGTAATGAACAACAACGAAATGGAAAATGATGATATTGTAACTTTGTTGAGTGCTACAGGCGAAAAGATTGATTTTATAGAAATTGCCGGAATTGCACACAAGGGCAATTTCTATGCAATTTTACAGCCAGTTGAGCTTGTCGAGGGTATGTCAGATGATGAGGCACTGGTTTTCAAGGTGTCAAGGACTGAAAATGGAGAAGACAAATTCGAAATTGAGTTTGATGATGAAATCATTGATGCTGTATTTGCTGAATACAATCGTCTTCTTGACCAGATTGAAAAAGGCGAAGAGTAATAACAAAAAACGCACACCAAACGATGTGCGTTTTTTATTTAATCTCTTGAATAAAGCTTGTTCCAGCTCTTCAATTTTTCACGGTCGATTGTTTCTATTTGCTCCTTTGTGATTCTAAATGACCAGTTGTCGTCACAGCTACCAGGAGTATTAAGGCGAGTGTCCTTGCCAAATTTTAATAAATCCTGTATTGGAAAGATTACAAGTCCTGCATGGCTTGCAAGCATAGAACGGATAACAGTATCATAGCAGTTGTCCCAGTTTGCGCCCTCATAACCAAAGTAGTCAAGGAACTTTTGTCTTTTCTCCTTATCTAAATCCCATACATAGCCAAGCAAAGTATTATTGTCGTGCGTGCCTGTATAAGCAACACAGTTATTTATATAATTGTGGGGGAGGTGCATAGAGTTGTCCTCACCTAAAAGACCAAACTGCAAAACCCTCATACCAGGATAGGTGGAGTCCTTAACTAATTTTTCAACAGCAGGTGTAATTTCACCTAAATCCTCAGCTATTATTAATTTATCCTTAGAGATGTCAGAAAATGCTTTTATAAGGCTCATACCAGGCCCTTTTACCCATTTTCCGTTTCTTGCCGTTGTCTCGCTTGCTGGAATTGAAAAATAAGATTCCAAGCCTCTAAAATGGTCAATTCTTACTCCGTCGAAAAGCTTACACATAAAGGCCATACGTTTCTTCCACCAGGAGTAGCCGTTTTCCTTCATTTTCTTCCAGTTGTAAAGTGGATTTCCCCAAAGCTGACCATCCTCACTAAAATAATCGGGTGGCACACCAGCTACATTCGTTGGCTGGTAATGCTCATCAAGTAAAAATTCCTCAGGGTTTGCCCAAACATCACTAGAGTCGTGCGCAACATAAATTGGAACATCACCTATGATTTTTATACCCTTTTTATTTGCATATTCTTTAATTTCAAGCCACTCGGTTATAGCCATATATTCTATAAATCTCCAAGCGTGTAAGGTGTCCTTGGCAGGCTTGTTTTTGGTCCATTTTGTCCACTCGGTATCACCATTTACGCTTTTTAGTGCCATAAACTCGCAAAATCTTTCGGTTTCTTCAAAATCCTTGTAAAAGTCGTCAAGTAACTTGGTTTCTAAGAATCTTGAAGCAGCTTTTTTAAGTAGCTTCATTCTTTCGCGATTTAATTTTGTAAACTCACAAGCAAAGGGTGTCTTTTGCTTTGCCTCCTCAAACTCAGCGCGAGTTATAAGCTCACGGCTATAAAGTCTTTCCACATCAATAAAATAAGGGTTCACACTAAATGCGGAATATGATTTATATGGGGAATTATATTCGTCAGGAAGACAGAATGGCAAAACCTGCCAATAGGTAAAGCCACATTCGGAAAGAAAATCTATAAACTCCCTTGCACTTTTTGAAAAAGCCCCCTCGGAATGGTCGCCCCAAAGGGTAGAAACGTGCATTAAAACACCACTTGATCTTTTCATAAAAACTCCTAAAAATAATATAGTTCTATTTTATCATATGGGAAAATAGATTTCAATAATGAATCTTCAAAAGAGTTATAAACATATTGAATTTTTAATGAAAAAGTATTATACTAAAATAGTAATATTTTGTAAGGAGATTTTTATGTCAGATACATCACTTTTTGGAACACGACACATTGTTTTTATCGTGATATCTATTTTATTAATCGTTGGGCTTTATATTCTTTCAAGAAGAGTAAGTATAAAGAACCTGTCTAAAATTTTACTCGGTATTGGCTTGGTTTCTGAAATTGTCAAAATCTTTGCCTATATTATTATGAATGAAAATAAGGTGTATATCCCAGGCGTTACATTTGATGGGGTTCTTCCAAAAACAGACCTTCCGTTCCAGCTTTGCTCAATTCAAATTTTATTCATTTTAATAGTAAATCTAGTAAAGAATGAAAAGGTAAAGCGCTTTATTTATAGCTTTATGGTGCCAAGCTGTATGGTTGGTGGCGTTGCAGCAATCCTTATTGCTACAAGCTCATCAAGAAGCAACTGGGTGATCGCTTGTCAATATTTCCTTTACCACGTTGCAATAGTAGTTTTTGGCCTGCGCTTGCTCACCGCCAGGGAAATGAAATGGAGGGCGAAGGATTACCGAAACGCACTCATTATGCTAACAGGCGTTGTATTTTTCTCAATCTACATAAACAGCATGCTCTTCGACGGGGTGAGCGACATTAACTTTATGTACGTTGTTCATCCACCACAAAAGGGACTTCCATACTTAAATGATAATGATGGTTGGCTCGGTTATATTATTCGTTATCTTGTGCTCGTTGTCGGTGTTATTACAGCAACCTATTCAAAGGCAATTGTTTCTTCGGTTATTGAATGTAAACGTAAGCCAAAGGAAAAACTAAAGGAAGAAATTGAAGAAAAAGAACTAATAGAAAAATAAATAAAACGCACACCAATCGGTGTGCGTTTGTTTTCATTAGTTTGCCCGTTTTGACACGGAAAGACCACATCTTGAGAATTCAAGGCGGAGGAAAAATGTGAGAATAGAGCGAGAGACGTACTGGTGTACGTTGGAGCGATAGTCGCACATAGAAATCACAAAAAAGAAAACACGCAAATGCGTGTTTTCTACCTTATATTGAAAAATGAAATATCATAAAATAACTTTGATATTGGTGTTTGAAAATGCTCGTGATTTCGGTTTTACCCGTTTTGACATTCTCAAATAATTAAGCCTTGTTTACAGAACCGAATAGCTCCATCTTTTCCTTAACAGTAGCCTTAATAGCCTCAAAGCCAGGAGCGAGAAGCTTTCTTGGGTCAAAGCCCTTGCCAGAAAGGTCCTTGCCATCCTCAACATACTTTCTTGTAGCTGCTGCAAAAGCGAGCTGACATTCTGTGTTTACGTTAATCTTTGAAACGCCAAGAGAGATAGCCTTCTTAATCATATCCTCTGGGATACCAGTACCACCGTGAAGAACGAGAGGCATATCACCAGTCTTTTCGGAAATAGCACCGAGAACATCAAAGTTAAGACCTGCCCAGTTAGCTGGATACTTACCGTGGATGTTACCGATACCAGCAGCAAGCATTGTAACGCCAAGGTCAGCAACCATCTTGCACTCGTCTGGGTCTGCACATTCGCCAGCACCAACAACGCCGTCCTCTTCACCACCAATAGAGCCAACCTCAGCCTCAAGTGAAATACCAAGAACGTTACAAGCGTTTACAAGCTCTGTTGTCTTTGCAATGTTCTCTTCGATTGGGT
>JAZNFR010000038.1:0-9140 GCA_045576055.1 Eubacteriales bacterium | reverse complement strand
AGGAATGCATTTAACTTGATTTCTGTCAAATTGGTATTGGAGTTAAACGTTACCTTCGTAAGAGACCAGTTGTTGTAAAAAGGAGTTCCGTCATTAACGCCATTACCGTTAATTATTGTAACAGAAGCCGGAATGTTAATTTCTGTAAGGTTTCTTGCTTCGTGAGCAAAATTCTGTGGAATGTTAGTTATAGGAGTTTCAGTGTCAAGCTCTACAACAATTACCTGTGTTTCTTGGAATGGACGATCCAACGTAGTTAGTGTATTAGGACAATAAACAAACAAAATGTTGTTTGTACTTCTAGTATTATGACCACCGAAGTTTTTGAAAGCCCATGATTTAATTCCTGCATTATCAGGGAAATTAACGCTTACGGTGTTTTTGTTTGTAACGGGAGATATAAAGCTATACGCTCCACTGCTGTTAATTTCACCTGCCTCACCAAGAGTTTTAAGGCAAGCTACGGTGTGTACAGTGTCATCACCCTCGGTTGTAGTTGCTGTAATGTACCAAGTTAATGCATTACCGTCAGCATCAGTCTTTGGGAATGAGCCCTCATAGCTATCGAAATCGTAATCGGCATTTTCGTCAACATAGCTGAAAAGAGTTGTTCCATCTGCGGTCTTGTAAACAGTTTTCGCACTTGCAGAAATAGCAAACACGCACACGAGCATTGCCATAATTGCAAGCATTAAAAAGATTTTCTTTTTCATAATTTTCTCCTAAATTTAGTATTTATGCATATATTATAGCATTTTTAGTAATTATTGTCAATCAAAGCGATAACGAATTTTTAATTTCTACTTTTTGCACAATGTAAGTATATTATTTTTTTGAGCAAAGAATGAAATAACAAAAAAATCGCACACGGGGTGCGACTTTTTTTATTTTTGAATTTGTGCAAATTAGCTAAGATTAGATTTCTACAACTTGTGTTGCATTCGTTTTTCTAACTATAACTCCACTGTAAACGCGTCACTTGGCAGGGTGCAAGAGGAGTTGACCTACAAAAACGGGAGGAGCAAGCCCCTCCCCTACAGTCGGAATGATAAATTATTTTATAACTGCAATTAGCTCTACCTCACAAAGAGCGCCCTTTGGAAGGTCCTTTACAGCTACACAGCTTCTTGCAGGCTTTGAAACAAAATATTTTGCATATACCTCATTAAAGGCAGCAAAGTCGGAAATTTCGTCAAGGAAGCAAGTAGTTTTTACTACATTTTCAAAGCTTGTGCCAGCCTCCGCTAAAACTGCACCGAGGTTTTTCATTACTTGCTCGGTTTGGGCTGTGATGTCAGCAGCTTCTATTGCTCCTGTTTCTGGGTTGATTGGAATTTGTCCAGAGGTGAATAGCATATCTCCACAAATGATTGCTTGTGAGTATGGTCCTATTGCACCCGGTGCTTTATTTGTTGATACTTTTTTTAACATAGTTTTCTCCTTTAAAAATCCCTCCGTCTGCCAAAGCAGACACCTCAGCACAAGGCATACCCACAAGGGGCACCTTTACAAAGGAGGCTTTCAAGAGACTTTTCAATTTAAACAATAGTGTATTTTAGACACGTGGTGGGGGTTTTATGTATTAAAGAAGCTTGAAGCCAAAGTCGGTTAGTGCTTTTTTGATTTCGTTAATATGATCGTAGTTACGGGTTTCAAGCATAATACGTAGGTAGCAACCTGTAACGTCTGAGCCCTCGTTTGCTCTTTCGTGGTGTACTGAAATTACATTACCACCGAGGTCGGCAATGATTCTTGAAACATTCTTTAATTGTCCTGGCTTATCAGCAAGCTCAATCATAAGCTGAGCTGTTCTGCCAGACATCAAAAGACCTCGTTTTATAACACGAGAAAGGATTGTAACGTCTATGTTACCTCCGGACAAAAGACATACTGTCTTTTTGCCCTTGATATCAAGCTTGCCAAACATAGCAGCGGCAACTGCGATTGCACCAGCGCCCTCGGTTACAAGCTTATGCTTTTCCATAAGTGCAAGGATAGCCGCTGAAATTTCGTCATCGGTAACTGTTACTATCTCGTCAACATATTTTGAGCAGATTTCATATGTAAGGTCACCAGGCTTTTTAACTGCGATACCATCAGCGATTGTAGAAACGGAAGGCAACTCTTCTATTTGTCCGTCCTTTACTGACTTATACATAGATGGTGCGCCTGCAGCTTGAACACCATAAACCTTAACGTGTGGCTTTAGTGTCTTTAAGGTATACGCAATACCTGAGATGAGTCCGCCTCCACCAATTGGCACAATAACTGCGTCCATATCCGGTAATTGCTCGATGAGTTCAAGAGCTATTGTTCCTTGACCTGCTATTACATCCTCGTCATTAAATGGGTGAATAAAGGTATATCCCATATTATCACGAAGCTCAAGTGCTTTATTATAGGCATCGTCATAAACGCCCTCAACTAAGCAAACATCTGCGCCATAGCTCTTTGTCGCCTCAATTTTAGAAATTGGAGCACCATCGGGTAGGCAAATGGTAGCTTTTATGCCGTTCTTTTGAGCAGCTAAAGCAACGCCTTGTGCGTGGTTGCCAGCAGAACAAGCAACAACGCCCTTAGCCTTCTCTGCTTCACTTAATTTGGACATTTTATAGTAGGCTCCTCTTACCTTAAATGAGCCTGTGATTTGTAGATTTTCAGTTTTTAGATATAGTTCTGTTCCCTCTGCAAGCTTAGGTGCACGAATAATATCTGTTTGGCGAATTACATTCTTTAGAGCGTAATTTGCGCGATATACATTGTCTATTGTCAACATATTTTTCCTCTTTCTTCGACACAGGGTGATGTTTTTTACATCAAGCTGTCGATAAACTGCTCAGCACATCTTGCTGAACGATAGCCACGGCTAAGTGCAAACGCCTCTGCCTTTATTTGAAGCTCTGCCTCGTCCATTTTTACATTATTTCTCTTAGCAAGCTCCTTAACAATTTCAAGGTAAAGTGGCTTTGATGGCTTTGCAAACAAGATTGTAAGACCAAAGCGCTCCGATAGTGATAGCGTTTCTTGAACTGTATCGTTTCTATGAACGTCATCCCCTTCTCTATTCCCAAAGGATTCCTTTACTATATGACGGCGATTTGAGGTCGCATAAATAACTGCGTTTTTAGCCTTTGCACTGGCTGAGCCCTCAAGTGTTGCCTTTAGCATACTGAAATTATCGTCGTTTTTGTTAAATGAAAGGTCGTCAATAAATATAATGAATTTGAGTGGATTTTTTGAAATTTGTGCCATTATTTTTGGAAGAAGTAAGAGCTGATTTTTCCTTACCTCGATCAGGCGAATACCACTTTCAAAAAGATGGTTTGCAACTGCCTTTACGGTTGAAGATTTGCCTGTTCCTGCATCACCATACAAAAGGATATTAGCAGCTGGGCGATTTTCAAGAAACGCCACCGTGTTATCAAGTACCTTTTGTCTTTCCTCTTGATAACCAATAAAGGTGTCAATTGTTGTTTCGTCAGCGCTTTCGATAGGAACAATCTCTCCAGAATCGGTCGATGCAAACATACAGTTTGAAGCAAAGATGCCGTAGCCGTATTTTTCAATGCTTTCTAGTCTTTGCTTATATAGCTTTGAAATATCGATTTTATCTGAATCAAATTCAGGAATTTTTGTACCAATTCCCATATCGATTGCGAAGCTATTTGCACTTAGCAAAGAAAAATCATTAAGCACGGAAAGCTCAAAATTAAGTGCATTTTCAATATTTTTATTGATTTCTTGACCCCAAGCAACCGACTTTACATAAACGTTTTCGTTCTCAAAAAGTGCATTTTGAACACATTTTGAGATATTACCACCGTTTTTATATATCTCGGCAACAAAGGCGCCATATTTTTTCATTTTTTCTTTTTTGTTTTCTTCCTCACAGTATTCAAAAAATCGTTTAAATACAGGCGCTTTTAAGATTCCACGTGTTACTGAAAAAACGCAAAGTGAGGAATAGATATCATTTATTTTTGACATTTTATGCCTCTATATTAGATATTTTCTATGATTTTTTGTGTAGCCTCGGTTGTGCTTAGATATTCTCCACCGTGAGATAGGTCTGCTGTGCGATAGCCGTCATTTAAGAATTTATCAACTGCATTTACAATCGCATCGCTTTCCTCTTTGAGTGAGAACGCATAAAGGAGCATCATAGCGCCTGAAAGAATGGTTGCAATCGGGTTAGCAATATTTTTGCCAGCGATGTCAGGGGCGGAGCCGTGAATTGGCTCATAAAGTCCCACAGTAGTGTTTCCAAGGGATGCTGATGGGAGCATACCAATTGAGCCTGTAATTTGTGAAGCCTCGTCGGAAAGAATATCGCCAAACATATTTGTTGTAACAATTACATCAAATTGTGCTGGGTTACGAACTAATTGCATAGCTGCGTTATCAACAAGCATATCAGCAACCTGTACGTCTGGGTAATCCTTTTCCATTTCGTGAACTATCTTTCTCCAGAGTCTTGAGGAGTCAAGCACGTTTGCCTTATCAATGCTTGTTAGCTTACCGTTTCTCTTTTGTGCAGATTCATAAGCCACCTTACATATTCTTTCAATTTCCATACGGGAGTAGCATTCTGTATCGTATGCCTCCTCGCCATATTTACCCTCGCGCATACCGCGTTCACCAAAGTAAATACCACCAGTTAGCTCACGTACGATTAAAATGTCAAAGCCATTTTCAACGATATCTGCGCGAAGTGGGCAGTCTCCCTTTAAAGCTGGATAAAGCTTTGCTGGGCGTAGGTTTGTAAATAGTCCCATAGCCTCACGAATACCGAGAAGTGCCTTTTCCGGACGCATATTACCTGGCAAGGTGTCCCATTTTGGTCCACCAACAGCGCCTAGAAGCACACTGTCAGATGCTAGGCAACCTTTTACTGTTTCCTCTGGAAGTGGCTTACCAGTTGCGTCAATTGCTGCGCCACCGATAAGATATGGTGTAAAATTGAATGTGTGACCGAATTTTTTGCCAACTGCCTCTAGCACCTTTACAGCGCTATCAACAATTTCTGGGCCTATTCCGTCACCCTTTAATAATGCTATATTGTATGTCATAATTTTACCTCGTGTTAGTTGAGCTCACCCTTTTTGATAGACTCAATAAGTCCACCATTGGTGATAATCTTTTGAATGAACTCTGGGAATGGTTGAGTTTTAAACTCCTTACCGGTTGTTAAATTGTATATAATTCCGTTGTCAAGGTCAGCCTCTACCTTGTCACCGTCGCTTATATTGGCAACCGCCTCAGGACACTCAAGAATAGCAAGACCGATATTGATTGAGTTGCGATAGAAAATTCTTGCAAAGGTGTTAGCAATTACTAGTGAAATACCACTTGCTTTAATTGCGATTGGTGCGTGCTCACGGGATGAGCCACAACCAAAGTTGTCACCAGCAACCATAATGTCGCCTACCTCTACTCTTTTGGTAAAGTCCTTATCTAAGTCCTCCATACAGTGAGATGCGAGTTCCTTGTGATCGCTTGTGTTTAGATATCTTGCTGGGATAATTACGTCTGTATCTACATTATCGCCATATTTGATTACTTTTCCTGTAAATTTCATAATTATCCTCCTTATATTTTAGCTGGGTCAGCAATTTTACCAGCAATTGCACTGGCTGCAGCTACTGCTGGGGATGCGAGGTAAACCTCACTTGTTACGTGTCCCATTCTACCTACAAAGTTACGGTTGGTGGTAGCAACTGCGCGCTCACCAGCGGCTAAAATGCCCATATATCCACCAAGACAAGGTCCACATGTAGGTGTTGAAACTACACAGCCTGCATCAATAAAGATTTTTACAAGACCATTTTCAATAGCTTTTAGGTATATATCTTGAGTTGCAGGAATGATAATTGCACGAACGTTTTTAGCAATCTTTCTTCCCTTTAAAATCATTGCAGCCTCTTCAATATCCTTATACTGACCATTTGTGCAAGAGCCGATAACTACTTGGTCGATTGTGATATCGCCAATTTCGTCAAAGGTTTTTGTGTTTTCTGGTAGGTGTGGGAATGCAACTGTTGATTTGATAGTAGATAGGTCTATTTCATAAACCTCGTCGTATTCAGCGTCCTCGTCTGCCTTATAGGAAACAATTTCACGGTTGCTTCTTTCCTTTATATAAGCGATTGTTTGCTCGTCAACCTCGAAAATACCATTTTTCGCGCCTGCCTCAATTGCCATATTGCAAATCGTTAGACGGTCATAAATTGTAAGGGATGAAACGCCCTCGCCAACGAATTCCATTGACTTGTAAAGTGCTCCGTCAACACCGATTTTACCAATGATGTGAAGAATAACATCCTTACCTGAAACGTATTTATTGAGTTTGCCCTTCAAAATGAATTTAATTGCGCTTGGAACCTTGAACCAAGCCTTACCTGTTGCCATGCCACAAGCCATATCTGTTGAGCCAACACCAGTTGAGAAAGCACCCAAAGCGCCATATGTACAGGTGTGCGAGTCAGCGCCGATAACAACATCACCGCTAACTACAAGTCCCTTTTCTGGAAGTAGTGCGTGCTCAATGCCCATTCTACCAACGTCATAGAAGTGTGTAACCTCCTTGTCGTTACAGAACTCGCGACACATTTTGCATTGCTCAGCAGCCTTTATATCCTTATTTGGTGCAAAGTGGTCCATAACCATAGTTACCTTTTCCTTGTCATAAACCTTATCTACACCTATTTTATTAAATTCCTTAATTGCAACAGGAGAGGTAATATCATTACCTAAAACTCTATCTAGATTAACCAAGATAAGTTGTCCTGCCTCTACCTTGTCAAGCCCAGCATGGGAAGCCAAGATTTTTTGAGTCATTGTCATTGACATAATTAAAATTCCTTTCAACTTGAAATTTCTAACCGAAGCACACAGTCTTCTGTGAGCTTTGCTTAACAATCCCTCAGTCAGTAAAGCTGACAGCTCCCTTTACAAGGGAGCCATCTTGCCCGCTTTGTTTTATCTGTTAATAATTGCGCCCTTGTCGGCACTGCTTACCATTTGTGAGTAGCGTTTTAGGTAGCCTGTTAGGTTTTCCTTTTTCTTAATTGTCATTTCTTGTTTTCTCTTAGCAAGCTCTTCGTCGCTTACCTTGAGCTCAATTTTATATTCAGGAATATTGATTGAGATAATGTCGCCATCCTTAACATATGCGATTGTACCACCACTTACAGCCTCAGGAGATACGTGTCCGATTGATGCACCACGAGTAGCACCTGAGAAGCGTCCGTCGGTAATAAGTGCAACGTCCTTATCAAGACCCATACCAGCAATTGCTGATGTTGGAGATAGCATTTCTCTCATACCAGGGCCACCACTTGGTCCCTCGTAGCGAATAACAACAACATCGCCCTTAACTATTTTGCCTGCGTAAATTGCAGCAATAGCCTCCTCCTCGCTCTCGTAAACCTTTGCAGGTCCCTCGTGAACGAGCATTTCCTTAGCTACTGCACTTCTCTTAACAACGCATCCGTCTGGAGCTAAATTACCCTTAAGAACAGCGATACCACCAGTCTTTGAATATGGGTTATCAACTGTACGAATTACTGTTTCGTCATAGTTTTTAGCGTTTGCAATATTTTCGCCAAGTGTTTTGCCTGTTGCAGTCATAACGCTTGTGTCAAGAAGTCCAAGCTTGTCAATTTCCTTGAGCACTGCATAAACACCACCTGCTTGATATAAATCCTCCATATATGTAGGACCAGCAGGAGCTAAGTGACAGAGGTTAGGTGTCTTTTCACTGATTTCATTTACAAAATCGAGGTCAAATTCAACACCACACTCATTTGCAATGGCTGGAAGATGAAGCATACTGTTAGTTGAGCAACCAAGTGCCATATCGGCAGTGATTGCGTTTTTAATAGCTGCCTCAGTCATAATATCTCTTGGTCTGATATTTTTCTTTATAAGCTCCATAACCTGCATACCAGCGTGTTTAGCAAGCTCAATTCTTGCAGAATATACAGCAGGAATTGTGCCATTTCCACATAGACCCATACCGAGAACCTCGGTTAAGCAGTTCATAGAGTTAGCTGTGTACATACCAGAGCAAGAGCCACAGGTAGGACACGCCTTATTTTCAAATTCGCAGAGTCCACACTCGTCAAGTGTTCCAGCTTTATATGAGCCAACTGCCTCAAACATACTGGAAAGACTTGTCTTATGTCCGTCAACACGGCCGGCAAGCATAGGTCCACCACTAACAAAAACAGTAGGAATATTAAGTCTTGCAGCAGCCATAAGTAAGCCTGGTACATTTTTATCGCAGTTTGGAATCATAACAAGACCGTCAAAGCCGTGAGCCATTACCATTGCTTCAGTTGAGTCAGCAATTAAATCACGAGTAACGAGTGAATATTTCATACCCACGTGACCCATAGCAATACCATCACAAACTGCAATAGCTGGGAACATAATTGGAGTTCCGCCTGCCATAGCAACGCCAAGCTTTACAGCCTCAGTAATTTTATCAAGGTTCATATGTCCCGGTACTATCTCATTATATGAGCTGACAATACCGATAAGGGGACGGTCAAGCTCCTCCTTGGTTAAGCCAAGTGCCTTATATAATGAACGGTGTGGGGCATTATGTGAACCATTTACAATTGTATCTTTTATCATTTTTGCACTCCATTTATTGTTGACGGGAGGGGTAACCCCTCCCCTACAATTCTTATGCGTTATCCCTGAGCCATACGGTCATATCGCTCTCTCCCCTGTTTGCAAATGCAAAATAGGGGATTAATTTGATTCTCACGGAAATGTCCTTATAATCATCCTCCGACGAATAAAGAGATTCGTTGTATTCACGCCTTAAGCCGTCAATTTCAATTACATTTGCGAAATACTCCTCGGAATATTTCACGTCATAATTTCCGTTTTTAAGGACACTTAAATTGAAAAGCTCTTCACCGTTATCGACTCCCTCTGCACAGTAAAGCACGGGACCGTACATCACGGCAGCTTTGCCGGCACAGGCTCTTACTCTTGTATCAGCGTGATAGAATTTAACCCTCATATTCATATCAATTTCAAGGGTGAAGACATCTTCCTTTACCTCATAACGGGCATAGCCCTTTTCCTTTGCGAAAGACTTATCTGAAGTAAATTCGTCACACCAG
>JAZNFR010000037.1:0-4397 GCA_045576055.1 Eubacteriales bacterium | reverse complement strand
ACTTTACAAGATAATAAAAAAGTTAACATAAAAAAGACGGATTAAATCCGTCTTTTTATTTTAATTTTGATTTTTTCCAAGGTGTTAACCTTTCGCCCTTTACTATATATGCACGCTCTGCAAGTCTTGCAAGAGGGGTATCGCAATAAAGGTCAGAATAAAACTCCTCAATTTTTGCTGTTGGCATTAGTTCTCTAAATCTGCGCACCTTTTCTTCTCCATGACAATTTTTGCCGTCAAACTTACCAGTGTGCTTGTCAGTTTTTGATGCCATCATTGTTCCAATACCAAGCTTTTGACAAATTGGAGAAAGCAAAAATTCGGGTGATGCTGAGATGACAACATCACTTGGTTGCTTTTTTTCAAAGTACCATTTATGTATATTTTTCTCGTGCGTTTCCCAAAAGTCAAGAACTGCCTTATCGATATCCTCAATATCCTTTACAAAGGAAAAAAGCTTTTGCTTAAAGGTTAATTTTTTAACTATTCTTATTCCATATAAAAAGCCAAAAAACAGACACTTGGGGATGTTTTTTCTTGTTTTTGGGTATTTTTTAAAGCAATAAAAAACAAAATCACGAGAGCTATCTCCATGATATATTGTTCCATCCCAATCGTATACGTTCATACTCTTCTCCTTTTTTATGATAGTTAAAAGCGCGAGTGCGTAATGCACTCGCGCACTTTATTCTTCAGTTATTTCGTCATCAGAAAGAGTAATTACTCTAACCTCTTCGACTCTCTTTGGCCCTATTTTCTTGATTTCAAATTGTAGATGCATATATTCAAATGTGTCACCAACATGAGGGAAAGAACCGAGCTCCTTCATAATAAGACCATTAACTGTTTGTGGTAAATCCTCTTCGTCGTCAAGATTGATCCCAAACTTTTCAAGGAAGTTATCAAGCTCTGTTGAGCATTTAACTATATAGCTACCATCGTCAAGCAGCTTGTAGTCCTCTGATATCTCATCGTGCTCGTCAAATACGTCACCAATGAGCTCCTCAATAATATCCTCCATAGTAACGATACCCATAGTACCACCGAACTCGTCAACAACAACTGCCATATGGCATTTCTTTGACTTAAGAACCTGTAAAAGATCAGAAATTTTAATGTGCTCGGAAACGTGAACTGGCTTTTTCAGGTACTTTGTGATGGTTTTGTTATTATTATGGTACGCGATAAAGAAATCCTTCTCGTGTAAAATACCAATAATATCATCTAAGTCTTCGTCATATACCGGAAGACGTGAATATGCGTTTTCTATAAATACCTTTGCGATATTAGGAACGGTTTCATCCTTTGAAATCGCGCAAATATCGACACGGGGTGTCAAAATATCACCTGCACACACATCTGTAAACTCAATAGCTGAGCGGATAAGATCGCCTTCCTCGGATTCAAGAGTACCATCTTCTTCAGCCTCGTCAACGATAGTAATAAGCTCATCTTCTGTAATGGTTGATTGTTCCTTTGAACGGAAAATTTTCGAAAGAAGCTTACTCCAGCCACCAAAAATGAGGCTAAGTGGCGTAAGTATAATAATAACGACATTGATAAATGGTGCTAATAGCATTACCATTTTATCTGCGTTTTGTCTTGCTATAACCTTAGGTGAAATTTCGCCAAAAATCAAAACTGCAATTGTAACAACTGCTGTTGATACTGTTGAACCAACGCTATTCGGGTCTTCTGCGACACCCATAAACAGTCCAATGAAGAAAAGCGTTGCTATTGATGAAAGTGCAATGTTTACTATGTTATTTCCTATTAGCACACTAGTTAAAAACCTATCATACTTGCTTTCGATTTTAGTAACAAGCTGAGCTTTTTTGTTTCCGCCTTGTGCCAAATTCTTCATTCTTATTTTATTAAATGAAGTGAATGCTGTTTCAGTTGAAGAAAAGAAAGCGGAAAACAAAAGTAAAACAATCATTACAGCAACAAATCCAATTTCTTTTGGTCCAAAGCTTGACAAAAATATTGGCATAATAGTATTAGGGTCAGGGTCCATTTTAAAAAATTATCCTCCAAAAAATAAATTTAATATATTATAGCACACTTGTTCTATTATGTCAAGTTAATTTGTTTTTGCGCCATTTTCATTTAATTTTTGCATAATTTGTCCTTCCCTCGAATATCTTTTAGTAAATATATTGCAAAAGCAATTGAAAGGACGGATAACAATGAATATATACGAGGATATTTCAAAAAGAACAAATGGCGAAATCTACATTGGAGTTGTTGGCCCAGTTCGCAGTGGAAAGTCGACTTTTATCAAAAAATTTATGGATTCTATTGTGATTCCAAATATTGAAGAGGTGTATCAAAGAGAAAGGGCGAAGGACGAAACCCCACAAAGCGCTTCTGGAAAAACGATTATGACAACCGAGCCTAAATTTATTCCCGACGAGGCGGTAAGCATAAATATTGGCAATTCAAAAATGAAGGTAAGACTAATCGATTGTGTTGGCTATATGGTTGAGGGTGCTCGAGGTGCTTTCGAGGGAGAGAGTGCGCGTATGGTAATGACGCCTTGGCATAACGAACCACTCGAGTTTGAAAAAGCAGCAGAATATGGCACAAAAAAGGTTATATCTGACCATTCAACCGTTGGTATCGTTGTAACAACGGATGGCACAATAGGAGAGCTATCGCGAGAAGCATATGAAGAAGCTGAAAAGCGTATAATTAATGAGCTCAAGGTGCTTGGGAAGCCCTTTGTTATTATTCTAAATTCATCCACTCCCTCAAGCGAAAATGCCCAAAAGCTTGCTATAGAGCTTGAAGAAAAATATGCTTCGCCCGTAGCTTTAGTAAATGCTTTAGAGCTTTCACTTGAGGATTTTGATGGTATTATAGAACTACTACTAGGACAATTTTCAATCAGTGAAATTAGGTTTAATTTACCTAAATATATCTCATCACTTGACGATGGTCACTGGTTGCGTGAAAGCCTTTTAACATCGATTAAAGACTCTATTCTTCCTCTATCAAAAATTAACGACGTAAAGAGCTGCATAAAAATACTAAATGAAAATGCTAACATATTAGATGAACCATCGCAAATTTCCGATTTAGGTACTGGTGAAATAAACATAGACATAAATCTAATGCCTGAACTTTATTATCAAATTATGAGCGAACTTTGTGGCATTGAAATAAATAACGACCAAGACCTTTTTATATGTATAAAGGATTTAGCCGAAGCCAAAAAGGAATATGATAAGTTTGCTGATGCTATTGATGATGTAAATGAAAAAGGGTATGGAATTGTTTTGCCTGAGGTATCCGATATGACTCTTGACGAGCCACAAATAATGCGACATTCTGGTGGGTATGGAATAAAGCTCAAGGCCTCTGCTCCTTCTATACACTTGATCCGTGCCAATATAAACACTGAAATCAATCCTATTGTTGGCAGTGCTGAGCAATCCGAAGAAATAGTAAAAAATATGCTTGCTGATTTTGAAGACGACTCACAAAAGCTCTGGGAATCAAAAATGTTTGGCAAATCGCTATATGAGCTTATAAATGACGAATTACATTCAAAGCTAGAGCATATTTCGGAGGAATCTAGAAATAAACTTTCTGATACACTTTCACGCGTAATTAACGAAGGCTCAAACGGCTTAATTTGTATTCTATTATAAAAAATACTCAACCAAGTGTTTGATTTTAATATAAAATACTCTTCACAATCAAAATTTGGGAAGAGTATTTTTGTTTATTCTAGACAAACTAACTTTAAAACATTTTATTTGGGGTAATTATGAAATCTATTTGGGAAGCCAATGTAAATTTACCATCGTTTGAAGAGCTAAATTCAGACACTGAATGCGACGTTTTAATTATTGGTGGTGGAATTGCAGGTATTTTATGTGCGTACATGCTCGAAAAAGAAGGAATTAACTATATTTTATTAGAAAGTGGAAGAATTTGCCAAAAAACAACGCAATTCACAACTGCAAAGATTACTTCATTGCATGGATTTATATATTCAAGACTGATTAAAGAATTTGGTCTTGATTTTGCGAGTCAATATTATGAAGCCAACGAGGAAGCAATAAAGGAATACAAGAAAATCACAAAAGATATAGATTGTGATTTTGAGCTAAGTGATAGCTATATTTACAGCTTCGATGATGAAACAAAAATTCAAAAGGAATATACTGCTATAAAGCACCTTGGTATTAACGCTTTATACGTTGAAAATCCAGAGTTGCCTTTTAGTGTTGCAGGTGCGATAAAATTTCAAAATCAAGCTACATTTAATCCGTTAAAATTCATCAGTGAGATTTCAAAAAATCTAAATATTTTTGAAAATTCACATGTTAAAAAAGTAAAGAGAAATTTTGCATATACTGACAAAGCAAAGATAAAAGCAAATAAAA
>JAZNFR010000036.1:0-4604 GCA_045576055.1 Eubacteriales bacterium | reverse complement strand
TTTTGTACTGTTAGTATTTATGCGTTGTATGCATAGTGCTAAAGGGAAAAGCATTTCCTCTCAGGGAAATGCTTTTTCTCTTTTAATGAATGAAAATGAATTTTTCTATTGACTTTGCAGCCCTACTATATTATTATTAATATAGTAACTTTAAGGAGGTGCGTTATGCATCCAAAATATACAGCCTATGGCAGTGACTATATTTCCTATACTATTGATAATGAAAAGGGCAAAACTGCATTCTTCGGAATTGAGTCCAGCGGACGTGACAGGGACAAGCACGCGAGCTACAACCTAACTCTTCCCTCTTATGGATGGACTGTCGGTGCCTTTAAAAAAGTATTGCCGCTAAAAAAGGATATAAATGAAAAATATGCGTTTTTTGAGAACGCAAACGGAGAAAGTGCAAAATATGATTTTGTCGACCTTCGCACCTTAAATATCTCTTTAAGTAAGCCTATATTAAATGATATATTAAGTGTACGCTGGGCAATAAAAACAGCTCCACCAACAATTTGGACAAAAAAAGCGCCAAAGGCACTTAAAAGCAGAAATGAATTGACTATTTACAAAACCGAATTTGCTTTGCCTTTAATAATACACTTCCCTGATTTTGGAAGAATTGAGGTTTCTTCAAGCTCACAGGATGTTTACTGCGTTGAGGAGCTTCAAATGTCGGGGGAATTTCTCGGTCTTGACCTTGGATATAAAAACCATAGCTATAATCACAATAGAATTCATGCACTTCACTTTGGAAGCTCTTTTTTGACCTTTAAATCAAGAAAGGCGCTTGATAGTGTTAATATAACTATCAAGGTTTTAGATGAATGCTATCCTCCTCTTCCAGACGAAGATGACTCAAGATTCAACGGGCTTAAGCGCAACTGGATAAACTCATTTGCTATGAACCGTGAGCTATATGATATGGGTGACAACATCTATTTTCACGGCACGGGACATTTAGCAATACATATGAAATCCGATATGCTACAAATAGTAGATAAAAAGGATGAACAATTTAAAATTATTCGTCGTGTTTATGAAAAGCAAATCGAAAGAAGCTTCCTAAAATCTCAGGCGCACGATGGTGAGGTTAGCGTTAATTTCTTTGGACGCGACAAGAAAAACGGATTTGGCTCAGCAGTTGATTCAACTCCCGGCGCAATAATCGGTCTTACAGGCATTGCAAATTGGAATTTACCTTTTGCAAAAAAATTAATTCCTAACGCAATTAAGGCAGCGGATTTCATTTTAAGCCGTGATGTTGATGGTGACGGAATCTTTGAAGCACCATTCCCCGGCGACTATATGTTCCAACCATGTGAATTTGGGCACCCATGCAACTGGTGGGATAATTTTGCATTCGGTCACAAGGATATTTATTTCAACTATCTTTGTCACAGAGCCTTGAGAGAATTAAGTGCGCTTTTAATTAAGATTGGTATGCAAGATGTGGCTGAAAGATATGTAAACCAGCTTGAAAAATTTGACAAGGCTTTCTTTGACACATTTTATAATAAAGAAACAGAGCTTATGGCCGGCTGGATTAGTAAAAACGGCAAGGTGCACGATTACGGATTTACCTTTGCGGTTTCGATGGGTATAAACGAAGGGCTTATTCCAAAGGAAACCGGCAAAAAGATGCTTAAAAAGCTACTCTCCATTATGAAAAAAGAGGGTTACGGCGACCTTCGCTTTGGAATTCCTGGCAATGTTATGCCCGTGTCTCCTGTCGACACCATCGATTGGCCTTGTATGAGTGACTGGGGACGATATGAAAACGGTGGCTTAAACGGTATGAACGGCTTCCATTTTTTGACTGCAATGTATAACGTGGGCTTAAGAAAAGAAGCAGACACTATTCTCTTTACTATCCTTGATACTTATGAAAAGGATTTAACACATTCAGGACTTATGCCAGGCTACTGCAGAAGCGTTGACTGGAGAACCAAGGAAGGCGTGGCGTGTGGCTATAACTATCTCGCTGACAACTATTATTTCTTGCTCTCTGCTTACGTTGGTAAGTATAGAATGAAGCACCCAGCGGTTAAAAAGTAATTTCATAAAAAAAGCATTTCCAAAATCGGAAATGCTTTTTTATTTTTATTTATCACCATACTGGGTGATTTTTTTGATTTTTTCCATATCGAATTTTGGCTGTCTTTCGTAAGTGTAAAGACCGTTTACCTCTTGCTCTACGTCATAGAGCTGGGTATAGCAGAAGCCACAAAGGTATGGAGAATCAACAAGTGCCTTTGTTAGATACTCATATCTTTCAATGAATTCCTCCTCGGTTTTTGGGCCGTCGCCATAGCCCCAACCACCAACACCGTCGGTATCCCATCTAATGCCACCATATTCGCTGAGGTAAAGCGCAAGATTTTCGTAATCCTTACTCTTTTGATATCTTGAAACCCATTCGTGCATTTTATCGTAATTCTTTGCAAATTCCACATAGGTAGGAGCAAGATAAATCTTTTCGAATTCATCTTTATCTTGAATATAGTCGTGTAGGTCATATATATCAGAAACGACCTGATAGTTACCACTTGTGCCAACGCAAGGACGAGTTGTATCCATTGTTTTTGTTGCGTAATACAAAGCCTTTATAAAATCATTGTTTTGATGCCTATAATCAAAGTCCCATGTTTCGTTAAGTGGGCACCAACCGATAATTGATGGATGGTTGAAATCTCTTGCTATTTCTCTTTGCCATTCAAGCATAAATGGAACTAATTGCTCCATATTTGAGCAATCTACACCCCAGTTGCCAGTTTCGCCAAATACCATATATCCAAGCTTGTCGCAATGATATAAAAATCTTGGCTCAAACACCTTTTGGTGTAGACGCGCACCATTAAATCCTGCGTCAAGTGAAAGGTATATATCTCTTGCCAACTCTTCCTCTGTTTCGGCTGTATAAATACCTTTTTTATAGAAGCCTTGGTCAAGGACAGTACGCAAATATGTAGGTTTATTATTCAAAAGATAGTGCTTATTATCAAAACGGGTTGAACGAATACCAAAATAACTCTTTACTTTATCGTTGCCATAGGTTAATTCAAGGTCATAAAGTCTGCCCTTGCCAACCTCCCATAGATAAACCTCGTTAAGTGGTAGGGTAACGCGTGAAATTCCCTCATTTAATTCAACGGAGATTTCACCCATTTCCTTTCCTTCATAAAAGGCTCTTGCACCAAATGTAGCATTACCTACTGCTTCAATCTCGATAACAATATTCTCTTGCTCAGCAGATGGGTAATACTTTACATTTTTAATATAGCTTTTTTCTACATATTCAAGCCATACTGTTTGCCAAATACCTGTCGTTCTTGTGTAATCACAGCCTTGTGAATGATAGGTCTTTGATTGCTTACCCGATGCTTTGCCTGATGGATGAGTATCAATTGCGCAAACCATGATAATGTTCTCTTCTCCACGATTTACATAATCGGTAATATCAATATCAAAGCCAACATAGCCACCGATATTGTGATATACCTGTTTATGGTTAATATATATGTAGCTTTCGTAATCAACTGCGCCAAAGTGCAAAATAACCTTGTTGTCGCCATTTTCAATTTTTACCTTTTTGAGGTACCAAACACAATTTAAAAAGTCGGTATTTCCGATTCCTGAAAGCACACTTTCTGGACAAAATGGTACTATAATTTTTGAATTTAGGCTATCTCTTTCATAGAATTTTCTATCTCTACCACTTACGCCGAAATCAAATTCAAACTCCCATTCTCCATTGAGGTTTTGCCAATTCTCTCTTTCAAATTGTGGATTTGGATGCTCTGGTCTTGGAATTCTATTCATTTCAATTCTCCTTATGGATTATAGTTTCTTCATTAATTTTGCAACATATGTTGCCATCAGCTTTTTAGTACCGACATTATCAAACGCAATTTCGTACATAAAATCTGCACTCATTGGGGTAACGTTCATTACCGTTCCTTCGCCAAAGGTCATATGCTTAATTCTATCACCAATTTGGTATGGATCCACCTTTGGTCTTTCTGGCTTTTTCGGTTGGGTAAAGAAGCTATTAAGGTTTTGTGGCTTTGGTTTTGGCTCAAATCCACCGAACGAGGCGAGCTTTTCTTTCTTTATATCAAGATATAGAGGGTCTATTTCTCTAACAAAACGAGAAAGTGGATTTCTTTGAGTCATTCCGTAAAGCATTCTTTCCTTTGTATGAGTAATTATAAGGATTTTCTTTGCGCGAGTAATTGCAACGTAAGCTAGACGGCGCTCCTCCTCTATTTCTGACGGCATAGCAATTGATTGCTGACCTGGGAAAACACCCTCCTCCATGCCTGGCAAAAATACTACTGGGAATTCAAGTCCCTTTGCACTATGAATGGTCATCAAGGTTACTGCATCTGCATTCTCGTCATAGCGGTCAACGTCTGAGATAAGAGTAACCTCCTCCAAAAAGCCTGACAAGGTTGCATCCTCGTTGCGTTCCTCGTATTCCTTTACAGCAACGCAAAGAGAATCAAGGTTTTCAAGCCTCTCTGCCTCTGCTTGTCCAAGAGCAACAATTGATGCCTCATAGCCTGTTTTTTTCATAACATTACGGACAAACGCGTTTAATG
>JAZNFR010000035.1:0-3463 GCA_045576055.1 Eubacteriales bacterium | reverse complement strand
TGCAAGTGCATCAAACTCACCCTGATAGTCCTTGCCAAGCGCATTCATAACGCTGTTTGAGAACTTATATGGTGAGGCTGTGGATAAAACGACTGTTTTGTCCTTGTTGTTTGTTTTTGCAAGCCATTTTTCGTAAACATTCCAAGCAACCGCAGTATGTGTATCCATCAAATAACCATACTTTTCGTACACGTCCTTGATTGTTTTTATAGTTTCTTCCTCACTGGTAAAGCCAGCATCAAACTCGCTCTTTATTTTGTCAAGCTCTGATTTTTCTAGCTTATATTCACCATTTTCCTTGAGCTGTGCCATATAATTTGCGCACTTTTCGTCGCCACATGTGAGGTATAAGAGTCTTTCAAGGTTTGACGAAATTAAAATGTCCATTGATGGTGAGTTTGTAACAAAGAAGCTTCTGTTCTTGTTGTATACACCGTTTTCAAAGAAGTCGGTTAAAACCTTGTTTGCATTTGATGCACAAACAAGCTTACCAACGGAAAGTCCCATTTTCTTTGCAAAGTAGCCAGCCAAAATGTCACCAAAGTTACCTGTTGGAACAACGAAGTTAACCTTATCCCCCATTTTGATTTCACCATTTAAAAGTAGGTCGCGATACGCCTTGAAATAATACGCAACCTGAGGTGCTAGTCTACCGATATTTATTGAGTTAGCGCTAGAAAGCTTAACACCCTCTGGCAATTCAAGGTTTGCAAAAATATTTTTAACACCGCTTTGTGCATCGTCAAAGTTGCCCCCTACAGAGCAAACACAAGTATTCTTGCCGTCAACTGAAACCATTTGGCGCTCTTGCACAGCGCTGATACCCTTTCTTGGATAGAAAACAATTATTTTTACGCCGTCAACGCCTGAAAAGCCTGAAAGTGCAGCACTTCCAGTATCGCCACTTGTCGCCGTCAAAATAACGATTTCGTCCTTCATATCTGTTGCTTTTTTAGCGGCAGACATAAGCTGAGGAAGGAGCTGAAGTGCAACGTCCTTGAATGCACATGTTGGACCGTGGTAAAGCTCCATTACGTAAGCATCCTTTACCTTTTCAAGTGGAGCAAAATCCTCGTTGTCAAATTTGCCGTCGTACGCCTTAGAAACAAGCTCATACGCACCAGCAAATTCGCCATTTTCATTTTTTAGCATTTCATCGTCTGAAAACAAAAGTGAAATTACAGTAGCTGAAATATCCTTGTTTGACATTTTTTCAAGCTTTTCCATAGGAAAAGTACAGCCGTCAAAGGATTTTGGCATATATAATCCACCATCTTTTGCAATGCCCTCAAGCACAGCTTCTGATGGTTTTTTTGAAATTTTATTATTTCTTGTAGATAAGTATAACATTTTTTAAAATACCTCTTGATTTTTTTCTTTATATATGATACACTATTTCACATGCAAATACAAGTGTTTTCGAAATAAAAACACATTTTTTTGAAAATTTTCATTTGGAAGGACAAATTTTTTATGAAAATCGCAATTCTCGGTTATGGTGTTGTCGGCTCCGGAGCTTACGAAATTCTTAAGAAAAGTGGCTATGATGTCAAAAAGGTTCTTGACATTCGTCCACATGATGAGCTTGGCAATGTTTTAACCGCAAACTACGATGATATTTTAAATGATAAAGAAATCGGTGTTGTTGCTGAGGCTATCGGTGGACTTGAGCCTGCGCATACTTTCGTCGTAAAAGCGCTTAAGGCTGGCAAGCATGTTGTTAGCTCGAACAAGCATCTGATTTGTGAATATTATGATGAGCTTCACGCTTTGGCAGAGGAAAATGGTGTAACCGTCAACTTTACATCAGCTGTCGGTGGTGGTATTCCTTGGCTTTACAATCTTAATCGTACAACAAATGGCGACACGATAAGTAAGCTTATGGGTATTATGAATGGTACAACAAACTTTATTTTAGATGCCATGATTAAGGATGGGCGCGATTTTGGTGAGGTTTTGGCTGAGGCACAGGCTCTTGGCTATGCAGAATCTAACCCAAGCGCTGATATTGATGGACTTGACGTTGCAAGAAAAACTGCTATTTCTTCATCTATTGCCTTTAAGACAACAGTTGCTGAAAAAGATGTTGACATCTTCTCTCTTCGCAATATCACTAAAAACGACATAGACTATATTAAAGATAAGTTTGGGAAAACTGTTAGATATATGGGCTTTGGAATCAAGAATGATTCTACAATTTCCACTTTTGTTGAGCCTGTTATCTTGCCTTGCACCTCTCTCGAAGCAAATGTAAACAAGAACTTTAATATTATTACCTTGTTTGGTGAGAGCGTTGGTCGTCTTTCCTTCTATGGACAAGGCGCAGGTAAATATCCAACAGGTCACGCACTTGCCTCTGACGTTATCGACATTGTAAGTGGTGAACGCCATACACACATATATGGCAAGGTCTTTGATGTTGACAACTCACTATGCGAAAGAAAGTATTATATTAGAGCTAATTTCTTACCAAGCGAATATGCTTCATACGAGCAAATTGGTTCTTCCTATTATATTATTACTAATAAAATGAAGGTAAGTGAAATGCACTTACTTGCAAAATCTATTTTAGAAAGCGATCCGCTTGCATTCTTTGCGGGTTTTGAGGAATAATTTATGTTGAAGGTAGTTAAATTCGGCGGTTCTTCTCTTGCTTCTGCCGAGGCTTTTAGTAAAGTTAAAAAAATTGTCGAGGCTGACAAATCTCGTACTGTTGTAGTTGTTTCAGCTCCTGGTAAGAGATTCAAGGAGGACATCAAGGTTACTGATTTACTCTATGTTTGCCACGCGCACATCAAATATAGCATCGGTGTTGATGATATGTTTGAAAAAATCAAGGAAAGATATCGCGAAATTCACAAGGGATGTGGCTTAAAGCAAGATCTTGAATATGAATTTGATAAAATCGCTTCGGGACTTAACAAGAAATCAAGCGTTGATTACATCGTTTCTCGTGGTGAGTACTTAAACGCAAGACTAATGGCTGAATATCTTGGCTATACATTTGTTGACAGCGCAAGCTGGCTAGTATTCAACTTCAACGGAAAGGTTGATTTTGAGCGCTCCTACAAGAATCTTTCAAGTATTGTTGAGAATAATCCAAGAATTGTTGTTCCAGGCTTCTACGGTACTACTCCTGACGGGAACATCAAGACATTCTCCCGTGGTGGCTCTGACATTACTGGTGCTATTGCAGCAGCTGCAATAAATGCCGATATGTATGAAAACTGGACAGACGTGTCTGGAATTATGACAGCTGACCCAAGAATTGTTGACAATCCAAGACCTATCGAAAACGTTACATTTGCTGAGCTTCGTGAGCTTTCTTACATGGGTGCTGACGTACTTCACGAGCAGACTGTTTTCTCAGTTAGACAAAAAAGTATTCCTTTATATATTAAAAATACCAACGATATGAACGCACGTGGAACTCTAATTATGGAAAGCTTCCCAGAGGATGAGG
>JAZNFR010000034.1:0-3928 GCA_045576055.1 Eubacteriales bacterium | reverse complement strand
CTCATATCCTGTACGGGTGTCCTTAGCAAGAGTATAAGGCATAAATACATAAGAACGGATTTGTGAGCCCCATTCAATATTTGTCTTGTTACCCTTGATATCTTCAATTCTATCAAGCTTTTCACGTTGCTTTATTTCCATTAGCTTGGATTTGAGCATTTTCATTGCAGTTTCCTTGTTTTGTAGCTGGCTTCTTTCAGTCTGACAGCCAACAACAATACCAGTTGGAATATGCACAATTCTAATAGCTGAGTCGGTCTTGTTTACGTGCTGTCCACCGGCTCCCGAGGAACGGTGAGCAGTAATTTCAAGGTCAGCCTCGTTAATTTCAATAGAGTTGTCGTCATCAAATTCTGGCATTACCTCAACGGATGCAAATGATGTATGTCTACGACCAGATGCATCAAAAGGAGAAACACGAACCAAACGATGTACGCCATTTTCACTCTTTAAATAGCCATAAGCATTTAGTCCCTCAACCAAGATAGTTGCGCTCTTAAGTCCTGCTTCTTCGCCGTCAAGCCAGTCAATTAGCTTAACATTGTAGCCATGCTTTTCACCCCATCTTGTATAAAGACGATAGAGCATAAGCGCCCAGTCCTGTGCCTCAGTACCACCTGCACCTGGGTGGAAGGAAATTATTGCATTGTTTTTGTCGTATTCGCCCGAGAGAAGAACCTCAATTCTTTGCTTTTCTTCCTCGGCAATAATTGATGCTTGCTCAGCCAAAATTTCTTCAACTAAGCTTTCATCATTTTCTTCAATAGCCATTTCAGTCAAGGTAATTGTGTCCTCAAGCTTAGCTTCAAGCGCTTCAAAGTTTTCAATCTTTGACTTCATTTGCTTTATTTTTTGCAAAACCTTAGTAGAGTTTTCTTGGTTAGACCAAAAATCAGGGTCAAAGGTAGTCTTTTCAAGCTCTTCAACCTCAACTTTTAATTCGTCAATCTTTAACGAGCTGTGTAGCTCTTTGATATTTTCACGAAAATTTTGTAATTCGTACTTAGCGTTTTCAAGTGCGATAATCAAGGAATTTTCCTCCAAAATATAGTAATTATATTATTTACGCAAATAGTATAACATAAACACGGTAAAAATACAAATGTTTTTTTGAATTATAATAAAAAGGCTAACGCAAATCGCGTTAGCCTTAAATTATTATAGTTTTTCAACTGAAAGGGTTACCTTTTCGCCGTTAATGTCCCAAGATTTTGCATTTGTGCCGTCTTGTGCGTAAACAAACTCGTCGCCGAGAACAATTTTAGCAATTTCTGCCTCGTTGTTTTTAACAACCTCAGCAATTTTATCGTTGTTGTTTACGTAAACCTTAATATGGTCAGTAACATCAAAGTCGGAATCCTTACGCATTGTTTGTAGCTTGCTGATAACCTCATTTACAAAGCCTTCCTCAATAAGCTCTGCTGTAAGAGTGGTATCAATTGCAACTGTTGTATATTTATCAGAAAGAGAGAAGTAGCCTTCCTTTTGCTTGATATCTATAAGCAAATCTTCCTCGGTAAGTACAATTTCGTTTCCATCAACATCAAACTTAATAGCACCTGTTGTGTCAAGCTCGTTCTTTGCCTTGTTGCCATCAACCTCAGCTAAGAGAGTTCTTATAGCACCGAGGAACTTACCATACTTAGGACCAACAGTTTTAAGCTGTGGCTTGAATGAGTAAGAGGAGAATTCTGACATATCGCTAACAAATTTAACATTTTTAATGTTAAGCTCGTCCTCGATAATCTCGATACAGTAGCTTGGAAGCTCCTTCTTTGCTTGAACATACATTGTGGAAAGTGGCTGACGGTTCTTCATTGAAGCGCCGTTTCTTGCAGCACGTCCCATAACAACAATATTAAGTAGCTCTTCCATATTTTCTTCAAGCTCGGTGTCAATTGCGCTTTCGTCAACAACAGGGAACTCACAAAGGTGTACACTTTCTGGAGCATCCTTGTAGATGTTGCAAACAAGGTTTCTATAGATGTCCTCTGCCATAAATGGAATCATAGGAGCACTTGCCTTAGCAACAGTAACAAGAGCAGTATAAAGAGTCATATAAGCGCTAATCTTGTCATCTGTCATTGTTTGTGCCCAGTATCTTTCACGGCCACGTCTTACATACCAGTTAGAAAGCTCGTCAACAAAGGAGTCAAGTGCCTTTGCAGCCTCTGGAATCTTGTAGTTTTCAAGGCAAGAATCAACATCCTTCACCATTGTGTTCATTCTTGAAAGTAGCCACTTGTCCATAACGGAAAGCTTGCAATCCTTCAAATTATATTTGCTTGGGTCGAACTTGTCAATATTAGCATAGAGTACGTAGAACGCATATGTGTTCCAAAGAGTACCCATAAACTTTCTTTGTCCCTCAATAACTGCCTTACCGTGGAAACGGTTTGGTAGCCATGGTGCCGAGTTAGTGTAGAAGTACCATCTGATTGCATCTGCACCATATGTTTGTAGAGCATCAAATGGGTCAACTGCGTTACCCTTGGATTTAGACATCTTTTGACCATTTTCGTCTTGAACGTGACCAAGAACAATAACATTTTTATAAGGAGCCTTATCAAAGATAAGAGTTGAAATAGCAAGTAGTGAATAGAACCAACCTCTTGTTTGGTCAACAGCCTCTGAAATAAAGTCAGCAGGGAATTGAGCATCAAATAGGTCTTTATTCTCAAATGGGTAGTGGTGTTGTGCAAATGGCATAGCACCTGAGTCGAACCAACAGTCAATAACCTCAGGAACACGCTTCATTTGTCCGCCACATTTTTCACATTTAATAGTTACATTATCAACAAATGGTCTGTGTAGCTCAATATTGTCAGGACAGTTGTCGGACATTGACTTCAATTCCTCAATTGAGCCGATTGAATGCTTGTGACCACATTCACATTCCCAAATATTAAGTGGAGTACCCCAATATCTATTACGGCTAAGACCCCAGTCTTGTACGTTTGCAATCCACGAGCCAAAGCGTCCCTTACCGATAGATTCAGGAATCCAGTTGATTGTGTTGTTATTCTTGATTAGGTTATCACGAACAGCACTCATCTTGATAAACCAAGATTCACGTGCGTAGTAGATAAGTGGAGAATCACATCTCCAGCAGAACGGATAATCGTGCTCGAACTTAGGAGCATCAAATAGCTTACCCTCTTTTGAAAGGTCGTTAAGAATCATTGGGTCAGCTTTTTTACAGAAAACACCAGCATAGTCGGTATCTTCTGTCATTTCACCCTTGCCGTTAACAAATTGAACAAATGGTAGGTCATAGTTTCTACCAATGCGTGAGTCGTCCTCACCAAATGCAGGAGCAATATGAACAATACCAGTACCATCCTCCATTGTTACATAGCTGTCGCAGGTAACAAAGTGAGCTTTTTTGTTTTGCTTTTTAGCACTTGCACCAGCGCAAGCAAATAGTGGCTCATATTCCTTATATTCAAGCTCCTTGCCCTTGTATTCAGCAAGGATTTCGTAAGCCTTTTCGCCCTCTTCCTTGCAAAGAGCACCGAGAACCTTGTCAAGTAGAGCCTTAGCCATATAGTATGTGTATCCATCAATTGCCTTAACCTTGCAATATGCTTCCTCTGGGTTTACACATAGTGCAACGTTAGATGGGAGAGTCCAAGGAGTTGTTGTCCAAGCAAGGAAATATGCATCCTCACCGATTATTTTAAATCTAACAACAGCAGACTTTTCCTTAACTGTCTTATAGCCTTGTGCAACCTCGTGAGAGGAAAGTGGAGTACCACAGCGTGGGCAATATGGAACTATCTTGAAGCCTTTGTAGAGAAGACCCTTGTCCCAAATTTGCTTTAGCGCCCACCATTCGGACTCGATAAAGTTGTTGCTATAAGTTACGTATGGATTATCCATATCAGCCCAGAAGCCAACGGTTGAGGAAAAGTCCTCCCACATGCCC
>JAZNFR010000033.1:0-7339 GCA_045576055.1 Eubacteriales bacterium | reverse complement strand
TCATCAAAAAGGACAACTGAATATGGTGAGCGTCTGATTTTTTCAGTTAATTGACCAGCCTCATCATAGCCTACATAACCAGGAGGAGAGCCAATGATTTTAGAAACAGAGTGCTTTTCCATAAACTCAGTCATATCAAGGCGAATGAGCGAATCTGGGGTGTTAAAAAGTTCATTTGCAAGAGTTTTTACAAGCTCAGTTTTACCGACGCCGGTAGGTCCTGCAAAAATGAAGGATGCTGGGCGTTTTTTGATGCTCACCCCTGCCCTATTTCTTCTAATTGCGGCACAAAGCGATTTTACTGCTTCGTCTTGACCAACAATTCTTGATTTAATTTTATCCTCTAAGGAGGCGAGCATTTCAAACTCCTCCTCTGAAATATTGCTTGCTGGAATTCCTGTCCAAATCTCAATAACACCAGCCAAATCTTGCTTTGTCATTATAGTGTTTTCACACTCTTTATCAAGTCTTTCCTTGTCTATAAGAAGCATTGAGCGTTCAGTTTTTAGCTCTGCTAATTGTTTATATTCGCTATGATTAGGCTCCTTGCCGCCCTCTGCGATTTTTGCATTTAATGCCTCTGTTTTTGTGTCAACCTCGGCAAGCTTTTCAATTACTCTATGACGTTCATTTATATGTGGAGCATGAAGAATAATGTGTGAGCAAGCCTCGTCAATTAAGTCGATTGCTTTATCTGGCAAGAATCTATCTGTGATATATCTTTCACTCATTACAACTGCGCTCTTTGCCATTTCGTCGGAAATTTTAACACCATGATAAATCTCATAATAGTGCTTGATTCCCTTTATCATTTCGATAGATTCTTCAATTGATGGCTCCTCTACCTTTACAGGCTGGAAGCGTCTTTCAAGCGCTGAATCCTTTTCAATATACTTACGATATTCCTTTAATGTTGTAGCACCGATAACTTGAATTTCACCACGTGAAAGCGCTGGCTTTAAAATGTTAGCAGCATTCATACTTCCCTCGGAATTACCTGTGCCAACAATGTTGTGTATTTCGTCAATAACAAGAATTATATTGCCAGCTTCCTTAACTTCCTTTAAAAGTCCGTTAATTCTTGCCTCAAACTGACCTCTAAACTGTGTACCAGCAACAAGTGCAGTCAAATCAACAAGATAAACCTCGCACTTCTTTAGCTTATGAGGAACATCTCCCTCGACAATTCTTTGGGCTAATGCCTCGGCAATTGCAGTTTTACCAACACCTGGCTCACCGATTAGGCAAGGATTGTTCTTTTGACGGCGAGAAAGAATTTGAATTACTCTTTCAAGCTCTCTTTTTCTACCAATGATTCTATCAAGCTTACCGTTTAGCGCGCTTTGTGTTAGGTTTGTGCAGAAGGTATTAAGATGCTTTCTTTCATCCTTCTTTTTGTCCTTTTTCTTTCCCTTGTCATCCTTAGGCTCACCTGTCATTCCAACATTTTTCATTATTTTTGAAAAGTCAATAGTTGGTGAATCATCATCGCCATCGTCTTCTCCGTCCTCACTAGCAACTGGAAGCATATCGGAGAACATCTTTTCCATATTTTCAAGCTCTTCCTCAGTTATTCCGAGCTTAGTCATCATATCATTAACGGGCTTAATGCCGAGCTCCTTTGCACAAACTAGACAAAGTCCCTCCTGCTTTTGCACGTTGTTTTCTAATTTCATTATATAGACCGTTGCTGGTCTTTTTTTGCATCTAGTACACATTTCCATAATTGTTTTCCTCTTTTGCGTGGGCGCTATGAAATAATTTTTCTTAAAATGTCATCAACGACATACGGTTGTCTTAGTAAACGAATAACTATTGATTTTTCGGCAAACATTGGGTCAATATATTCTGGGACATGTGGGCCTAGCACATCTACCACAAAAAGTGCAGACTGTGAGATTTTCCACATAGTTACAATAGCGAATATAATACCAAGTATTACACCAAACACTCTATCAGCCGGTTTGATTTTTTCAAACCTTTTTGAGTGACCAATCAAACGGCAAATTATTGATAGAATTATGTATAAAACAACGAATGAAACGACAAACGCAATAGCTGAAGATAAAAATGTTGCAAATGCACTACCTGTATTTTGTGCGAGTGATTCAACAACACTAGAATCACTATTTTCCAAGAGCAATTTGCTTTCCGAGTTGAAGCCTTCAAGATTTAAGCCATTCTTCACCAAAAGCATTTTGACGTTATTCGGCAAATCTCTAATATCAATATAGATTCTTGCTGGATTGTTTTCAAGAATTCCTCTCAAGGAGCTTCTCATAATATCAACCATTACACTATCCATAAACCAAGTGTTTAAAAGTCCCGTTAGTGGAGTGCGTAAAAGTGATGCTATAGCGAGTGCTAATGCCATTTTTAGAATATCCATAAGACCTCGGATGAAGCCCTTGAATGAAAACTTTAATATTGTGCATATCATAAATACAAACAACACAACGTCAAAAATGACACTTGCCACCATCATAGTATAGCTCCTTTCTTTACTAAATTATAAGTCGTAATAAATTTTTTTAAGATAGAGTCCTTCGGGCTTCGCTGTGAATCCTGCGTTTCCTCTTTTTCTTGAATTAATAATGCTTGGTATATCCTCGGGTTGAATCTTGCCTGATTCAACAAATAGCAATGTGCCAACCATTATTCTTACCATATTATATAAAAAGCCATCAGCGACAACGGTGAATTCAACAAAATCCCCGTTTCTTTCTACCTTGCTTTCGTAAACTGTTCTTTCTGTATTTTCAATTTGTGAGCCGACAGACATAAACGCATCAAAATGATGCGTTCCTTTGAAAAAAGCCGCGGCACGTGTCATTTTTTCAATGCCATCATCACTTATTTCCTTGCCAAGCTCGAGTGCTAAATTCTCATAAAATGGATTTCTTATCTTACTTGCGTGAATCCTATAAACGTATTCCTTTTTCCTTGCATCATAGCGAGGATGGAAGTCTTTGGCTACCTCTTTGGCAGACAAAACAGAAATATCGTTTGGCAATTTTATATTCATTGCTATTGGAATTTTATCAATTGGAACTGTAATTTCGTCATTTCCATTTTTGGGCTCAACGGTTACGCAAAAGCCGAGCGCATGTACTCCACTATCTGTACGACTACAGCCCTTGACATCACATTCAAAGCCAAATGCCGCCTTGGTTGCTCTATTTATTTCCAAGGAAATAGTTGGCTTGTCATTTTGCAGCTGATACCCACAATAGTTATGTCCATTATATGAAATTGTAAGTAGAACCTTCTTCATTTTAAATCTCGTATCCTGGTAAATAAATGTTTATAAGGATTACTCCTGCCAAAATAGCCAAGGAAAATAATATGCCAAAGGCATCCTTGACCTTGAATCTTAATTTTTTCATTCTTGTTCTGCCATCTCCACCACGATAGCAACGACATTCCATAGCCACTGCAAGCTCGTCTGCACGTCTAAATGCAGAAACAAAAAGTGGAATGATTATAGGGATTAGCGCTTTTGCTTTTTTGATAAGTCCACCACTTGAGAAATCTCCACCTCTTGATTTTTGAGCATTTATAATTTTTCCAGTTTCTTCGGTTAGGGTTGGAATAAAGCGCAACGCTATTGTCATTAGCATTGAAAATTCGTGAACTGGTAACTTAATCTTTTTAAGAGGCGAAAGCGCAGTTTCTATTCCGTCGGTTAACTCTATCGGTGTTGTAGTATATGAAAGGAATAAGGTTGTTCCAGTTAAAAGCATAATTATTCTTAGAGCCAAAAGACCTGCATTAATCAAACCATTTTTATAAATATTAATGGTGAAGAAATTAGGAATAACCGTCCAGCTAACAAGTGGACTTCCCTCGCCCTTTGTCCAAAAGATATTCAAAATAGCTGTAAATATTACTATGAGTGCAATTCCTCTAAGACCTTTAAAAAGTATTCTTAGTGGAACTCGGCTAATTACAATTGAAACAAGCAAAACGCCAAGCAAAAATGAAAAAGCATAAACATCCTTTGCCACAAAAATGGACACCATAAAGAATATCACAAAAAGAAGCTTTGTTCTCGGGTCAAGCTTATGAATTAATGATTTTGACTCATAATACTGTCCAAGTGCTACATCAAATGCCATCTTCTGCCTCCTTTTCTTCCCAAATGGAGGAGCTAGAATATTTTTTGCATATTGCGTCAACAGCACCTTCAACTGTATAAATATCTTCTGAAATGTCTATACCGATTTCGCGCAGCTTTAATACAACATTTGTAATTTCAGGCACGTCAAGACCGTTTTCCTTCAAAAGCTGATGACAAGAAAAGACATCCTTGCAGTCACCGTCTAAAAGCACCTTGGACTTCGACATAACAACGACCTTATCACAGTACATTGCCATGTCCTCCATACTATGGCTGACAATAATTACAGTAGTTCCACTTTCCTCACGGAATTTTTTTATTCCACCCAAAATTTCACGTCTGCCCTTTGGATCAAGACCAGCCGCTGGCTCGTCGAGAACTAATATTTTTGGATTCATCGCCATAACACCTGCCAAAGCAACACGGCGCTTTTGTCCGCCAGAAAGGTCGAATGGGGACTTAGATAGTGTTTCCTTATCTATACCACAAAATTCTGCACTTTTTTGGACTCTTTTTTCAATTTCTTCGGCTGGGAGCTTCATATTCTTAGGTCCGTAGGCAATATCATCCCAAACTGTATCGGCAAAAAGCTGATACTCAGGATATTGCATTACCATACCAACCTTGTATCTTATTTGTCCGATTTTCTTTGGCTTTTTCCAAATATCCTCACCATCGACAAAAACCTTGCCCTCTGATGGCTTTAAAAGTCCATTTAGGAGTTGAACTAGGGTCGATTTTCCAGAGCCAGTATGACCAATAAGACCAGTTATTAAGTTTTCTTCAATATTCAAGCTTACATTGTCGAGCGCTTTTATTTCATATGGTGTTTTTTTACCATATACAAAAGACACGTCCTTTAGCTCTATAATCGCCATTTTTCCTCCTTATTTATTCTCTAGATTTTCTTTTATTAGCCTTGCACAGGTGTCAAAATCATACACGCCCAAGGGGATTTCTAGATTTAATTTTTTATTAAGCTCATGCATTAGCTCAACAGATTGAGGCACCTCAAGTCCTGCCTTCCAAAGCTTTTCTGGGCTTGAAAAAACCTCACTTGGTGTTCCCTCTAAATATTTTGAGCCGTTTTTCATAACGACTACCTTATCAGCTAAAACCGCCTCATTCATATAATGCGTTATTAGAATGATAGTGATTTTTTCTTCCTTGTTTAGACGTAGTATTGTGTTCATAACCTCTTTTCTACCAAGCGGGTCAAGCATTGCAGTCGATTCGTCGAATATAATGCAACGCGGCTTCATAGCAATTATTCCTGCTATTGCAACCCTTTGCTTTTGACCACCTGAAAGGCGATGAGGTGCATGACGTGCATACTCTGTCATACCGACAATTTGCAATGATTCATCAACACGTCTTCTAATTTCTGTAGATTCGATTCCAAGGTTTTCAGGGCCGAAGGCAACATCCTCCTCAACAACAGTTGCAACAATTTGGTTGTCGGGATTTTGGAAAACCATACCAACATTTTTTCTTACCTCAAAAATATCATCCTCAGTAATACCTTCGTCAAGTATGTTTTTGCCATCAATATATATTTTTCCACTGTCAGCCTTGAGTATCATATTTATTAGCTTTGCCGCTGTGGATTTGCCTGAACCATTATGACCAAGCAAGGCAACAAATTCGCCCTCGTTTATTTCTAAAGAGAAATCGTTCAAGGCAAAGTTGTTTTCAAAATCCTCAGAATCGGGATATCTAAATGATACATTTTCTAATTTAATTAAAGGATTCATTTTTTCTCCTTATTTTTCTTCTGCTATCCAACGCGCACTTGCGCCACATGGCAAGTATCCATTTGTTTGTGTTACTGGCAACGCAAGCTCAGCAGTTTCTGCACGTCCCCCGTGCTTCTTTACCACCTCAACATCAAGCACGTAACCCATTGTTAAAGCGCTTAAGCCTGTGGTGTATGAATTTATAAGCATAAATAGCGGATCATCTGAAATAAGCTTTTCGCAAAGGCTAACAAAATCGCAAACTGCATCCTCAAGCTTCCAAACCTCGCCACCTGGACCTCTGCCATATGATGGTGGGTCCATAATAATGCCATCGTATTTGTTCCCACGGCGAATCTCACGCTCGACAAATTTACGGCAATCATCTACAATATATCTAACAGGTGCGTTTTCAAGTCCACTTGATGCCATATTCTCTTTAGCGCACAAAACCATACCCTTAGATGCATCAACATGAACAACTGATGCCCCTGCCTTAGCAGCAGCAACTGTTGCACCACCTGTATAAGCAAACAAATTAAGAACCTTTGTTTCCTTACCCTGCTTTTTTCTTTCGCTTATAAGCTTGGAAAACCAATCCCAGTTTGCAGCCTGTTCAGGAAATAGACCGGTATGCTTAAAGCCCATAGGCTTTAAATTAAAGGTCATTCCATCGTAATTTATAGTCCATTTTTCTGGCACGTCGTTTTTTATCCATGCGCCACCACCACTTTTGGAACGTCGATAAATTCCGTCAGCCTTATTCCATAGCTTGTGCTCTCTTTTACCCTTCCAAATAACCTGTGGGTCTGGACGAATAAGAATATATTTTCCCCAACGCTCGAGTCTTTCGCCGTCTGAGGTATCTAAAAGCTCATAATCCTTCCAATTCTCTGCTAAATACATCTTTTGCCTCACATTTTATAGTATTTGCCCAAAACGTTTGAGCCAACATGTCCGTGACAAATTGCCAAAGCCAAAGCATCGGCAGTATCATCAGGCTTTGGTGGTTTGGGTAAGTTTAAAAGCGTTGTTACCATTGCAATAACCTGCTTTTTTTCTGCTCTACCGTATCCAACAACTGATTGCTTAACCTGTAGTGGTGTATATTCAAAAATTTTTAGCCCTTTTTTATGTGCACTTAGAAGAATTGTTCCTCTCGCCTCAGCAACGCAGATACCTGTTTTTTGGTTTGTGTTCCAAAAGAGCTCCTCTATCGCCATTGTATCGGGCTTGTATTTATCAATTATCGTGTTCATTCCATCGTAAATTTGTAAAAGGCGCTCTTCAATTGGTAGTCCTGCTTTTGTTTGAATTGAGCCATATCCCAAAACGCGAAATTTACCATTTACACATTCTAAAACGCCCCAACCAACAATAGCAAATCCAGGGTCTATTCCCAAAACAACCATATGTGCGCTCCTTTTGTCAAAAAATTTCGATTTTAGTAAAACCTTAAAGTTTATTTTACCATATTTTTTTA
>JAZNFR010000032.1:0-20089 GCA_045576055.1 Eubacteriales bacterium | reverse complement strand
AAGACCGCTTGGCCTCCGACTTTAAACTGAATTTCTGCCTTTACAGGTGTCTCAAACGAAGCAATGTCTGGATCTGAATAAACAGCAGAACATTGAATACGCATTTGAGATATATCAACCATATTTTTATTTATGGTCAACGCATAAGGTGTAGTAGTAGCAACAGTAGCTCCAAAATCTGCAAGATTTGTACTACCATTGATTGTATATACAGGTTGGGATTTAACCTGGTTCATCTGGTCCTTTGTTGTACCTGAAACAAATAATTCTGGAGTGATTACCAGATATGGAGATTCAGACCAACTGGGAACAAATGAATTGTTATCGCTATTAAAAATCTGTGTAGTAGGTTGACTACTACGTAAATACATATTAAGGGACTTAGCATCATTCAAGTCAATGATGGAAATTTGCCCTCTTGCTACGATTTCTTGTGCCATGTTTATATGTTGATTCTTACTTTACAATCGAATTGTGCCATGTTCCATATATCTTCAGATGTAACCGTTAACACATTACCATACCCAATATGAGCATTGTTGAAAATGGTATCTGAATTTGTATCTTCACTTGTTTTAATCCAATCAAAATCTTTGGGGGCTAATAAATCCGTGATTTCAGTACCACCTCGATACACATGTGCTACTAATTCTGTTGACCCCACACCATTTTTGAACGTATTGCCTTTAGAAGTTACGATAGACACTGAATAAGCATCTTGACCATTCCTTCGCTTTTGTATAGTAATAGTGTCAATATAGTCAACGGAGTTTGTGCGAACTACGCATTTTATTGTTAAAGTTTGCCTTTCGCCCCAATAACTAGCGTCTGGATAAATGATTATAGTACGTCCATTTTCACCTTCCAATAACACGTCTTCACCGGATTCATTCATATAATACCAGGAACGTTCACTGGATGAAGATGTAAAATTGGTTTCTGTCAATTGAATCACTAAACTTTCAGGTGAACAAATGCCATTATCTACAACAAATACATCTTCCCCAATCAAATGAATAGATTTTGGTTTAAGTTCTTCTTTTACAGAATCATCAATATCTTCCCATTTGATAGTAACGCCTTGTAAGATAATTTTATCTTTTGTCCATCTGAAACGACCATTGGCAAAATGTCCAGTACCATCATTGTTGATTACAAATGAATCATTTTTACTGGAAATGGAGCCATCATCGTTTAATTTCAATAACGGATTTTGAATGGTGCCACCAATACCACCTTTGTTGAACCATGCTCCATAATCTTCAACATACGACAATACGTCATCAGTAGGTTGGTATTGGGTAGCATAATTACCACTTTCCAATTGTGGGGCCGTAAAATACAACAATCCAGTAGAAGGTAGTACACTTAATCGAAGTGGTGTATCTGCTTCCAATGCTTCTTGTATAGTGAAAGCTACTGAATATCTTCGCCATGTATTTGAACCATCAATAGTAAACACTTTCAAACTATAATCATTTTGACTGACCAATACTTCACAATCGGTTGCGCTTTTGGCCCAAAACGAGAAACAATACTTTTTGCCTAATTTACCTAGCATCCAAGCATTAGTCTGTGCATTCAAAACCATTTCATGTTCTGAACAATATACTTCTCCAATACCCACTGGATTATCAGTTGTGGCAAAAATATTGGTAGCAGTTTCAAAATCACATGCTACGCTATTGATAACAACGTTTTTATGAATCTTACCTGCATAAAAAGTACATCCAAAACCATTTTCATCTCCAGCGGTTAAAGTACCAGAAATGTTGACTTGTTTAGTTGCATACAATCGTTGTACGTATGCCCCATAATCTTCTAATGTACCAAATACAGGATCATTTACACCAGACAATTTGCCCATGCGCATTTTCATACCACCGGCAAAATTGGCTATAGATGACAAAAGAACGATATTTAAATCAGCAATCTCTACAGTATCACCTTCTTGTAGGTTATCGTTCACGTTTAACTTGAATAAACGTTTGTATCTATCTGAATAATCAATAGTAATGGCATGTAATTTATAGACCCATTCTGTTGTTGCTTCTACATTAACCGTACCATCAACACGTGTTTCGTCTTCATAACTCAATGTAGCGACAATGTTATTCATTGTTCTAGATGCCTTAATCTTGTACGAAATCAACACTCGATTAGGATTCCCCAACGTTTGTTCAATCAATTGAGACAATCCGATAAACGTGCCATTAGTTGCTTCAACAGAATTCTTAGTGATACTACAGACGCGATAATTATCCAAGTCACTTGGTTTGTATGTTGCTGTAGCATACGCACGCCCCAAAACATTATACTGAGAAAAATTATCGGTCCAAGACACATTGTTTAAACTGGTTGGATAACACAAACTTTGTTCAACAGCAATACCATCTATTACATCTATATATGGTGCCTGTTCATCACTGGAAGTCAAATACATGGCTCCCAAACGATTTGCGTCCCAAAGATTTGTGATACGAACAAAATCAAGAATTTCATTAGTAGCTGGAGCATCGCCTTCCAGCAATGCTCCAATAAACCAAGGTCTTTCTTTTTCTACATTTACGCCATTTTCTTGGACTATTACTGTGTCAGTACCAGTTTCCAATACACACATTAAAGAATATATCAAATTAGGTTTGTCAAAATATTGCCTACGAACAATATCACCTACATGCAAACCTTGTGTTTTTTTGGAATCTTCACTAACACTGATTTTGAATTTTCGATAAGAATAAACTGACATTACAATATTTCTTCAACAATATCACCACTACAAGAATCGCTGACCCACAGAGATCCGTTTGTAAATGATACTTTTTGCACTTCTAACTCATAAAGACGCATTTTTTTACGAATGGTCAATTCATCAAATGTAGCACAAATATTACCAGTCAGTCCATTCTTATAAATTTTCCAACCACTTCCGGCAAAACCACTGGAAAAGATAACAGAACCAATGGAACCTACCATATAAGCGTTGCCATAATGTTTTACACCATCAGAAATGGCCAACCAGTATATTGAATCATTAAAGAATAGTTGGTTTTCAAGAAGTCTGGTTTTGCTTCCAGTGATACCAAGTGAAGTTTTTCCTTCCAAAGGCTTGTCAAATACATAAAAATCAGCATCAGTAGTAAACATCAAACTAGATGAAAGACGGTCCATTGGCGCATAAAGACTGGCTGATTCCTTATAACCAAATGAAGTATTACGTCTTTCTGTTAATTGTACCGTACTGCCGTTGACATTAGTATTATAACGGAATGGACCTTCAAAATAAATTAATTCGCCATCACTTCTAAAACCAGGACCGCCTGTATCATAAAATTTCAAATAACGATGAAATACAACTCCAGAATTTTCTGTTGAGACTTTATATGTACTCATCAAAGTGTTTCCCAATCCATGACCAGCTTTAAAAGACTCTGGAAAATAAGCGGAACCAAACTTGGAAATCAGCTCATACTCACCATCATCATCATACAAACCTGTTTGTAAAGTGATTTTTTGTGTATTGTCATCACCGAAATTCAATATTTTGTTAGCAGCGGAAAATGCAATAACATCATCATTCTTCACATGAATTACATAATTATCATTGAATTTGATGCCACCAGAAATAATATCCAAGTCACCTGTAAGTTTGGCTAATTTTTCAGCTGCAATGGTTAAAATGGCTACATCATTAAATCCCAAACTAACGCCACCCAATGCGTTAACGGTTGATTTCAATGTGCTTGTCCCTTTTACCAACAAATTACCAGCAACTGTACCATTCTTCATGGTCCAGTCAACCTTTTCGTTGTTACAGTTACCCGAATGGTAAAATTCCAAGCCTTTAAAATTTATTCCATCTTTAGATATTGTCAAATCACCTAATGTAATTGTACCACTACAAGTAACATTACCATTTAACGCAATGGTTGTAGCATCTAAAGAAAGAGTATCATTATCATAACTGATTACATTCCAATCATTGATGTACAATCCATGTGCATCCAAATGTAATTCACCATCAATATTGACAATACTTCTTCTAGCTGCTGGGTCTTCTTCAGTTGTTTGGTAAATATCTAAAATTTTGATACCATTAGCTCCTGAAGAGAAGCCATACAAAGTATTCAATTTACCTGTCATGGTATCACCAGTAATAGCTACGGCTCCACCAATACCTCCTGAACCACCAACACCCAAACTACTTACTGTAGCATGGGCAAACAAATATGCAGCATTTTTACGTGATACATCTTCATGGTCTTTAACGGTCTGATTAATTTTAGCGGAATCAACAATACTGTGTTCCAAAACAACAGGAAATGTTGAACTGTCCAAAACCATCATGCCGGTACCATCTTCAGATGTATGAACAAACTCTTTACTGGTAAAGTCTGGAAGCGTTTCTTGTGCAGCAGCTTCCATACCAGCTACAAGTCTGTTATACATACTTTCTAATGCACTGCCTTTTTCAATATTTGCTATGTTTTCATTTAATGTTGCCATTATTCAGCCACTTTAACAGTTTGTGACAAGAATCCTGATACGGATGCCTTGAATGAATTTATCTTAGATTGTAAAGAAACGAACTGAGCTACATTCATCGGTGGTTGAGGTCCCATCATGGTAGCAGTCATCATTTGTGACATGGCACCTAACCATTCTATCAATATACTAGCTAATTGATTACCTAAAACAGCTGGTTCTTTTGCTTTACCGCTTCCTAAAAACACACCATCTTCGTTGATAACAATTTCTTTAGCATTATACTTAGCCAAAATTTGCTCTGCATCTAAGATGACTTGTGCCTTATCATGTTCTGACAAAATCTGTTCTGCCGTAACCTCAATACGACTTTGTTCTGCTACATCTTCGCTTTTTGCAACTTCGATTAATGCAGATGTTGGGGTATAAGTTGTACGGGCATACAGTCCAGTTTTCTCTAAGTCTGGAACATCTGGGGTATCTTCTGATTCTTCAAATTCTTTGGTTTCTGTTACCCCAACAATAACTTGATTGTGTGCGTTTACTTGGATCGTATCAGCATGAGAATATTGTATTACATATTCACGTAACGTAACAGGGTCAGTAACAATTACCACATCAGAATACAAATATGGGATTACAAAAAAGCCGTTTTCATTGTTCTGAATGGCAGATAAATACACGCCCTCATGCAGACCGACAGGTAATTCACCTGTAATTTCTTGTCGGTCTGTAGGATTAGTGTTGTATTCTTGCACATCAACAGTTCCATATAATTCATCGCTAGGGTCTGTATGCACCTTTGTTACATATCCTGCAATTTTAGATGTGTTTTTGACCGTATGGTTATATGGATTGATGATTTTGTGCATAGCAATTTGACGGATAGCATCATAAATCCGTTCATTTGCACTTAAATCATTGACTGTTTTATTACTCATAATTAATTATCTTTTTCAGGTTTTGCAATACAATAAGGCAACTTTAAAGTCTGGCGATAACCATTGGTGCCAAATTTCGTGGTCACTTCTTCAATGAGATACCAACCATTTTTTTCTGGTTGTCTAGTGTCTAATAATTCCACTTTTTCACCAGATTCAAAGTTATAATCACCGAACACAGTAACCGAACCTTCTACACCATTCATGTTATACCCTTCAAAATAAGCTTCTGCCTCTTTGACCAAATCTTCTTTAGATATTCCTATTTTACTAGATATATAAGGAATAACAGTATATTGGCTTAAATCAACCTTTTCTTTGACATTCGATTTCAATGCAGCAGACAATTTCATACCTTTTTGAGACATTTTAGTCTCATTCAATTGCTGATACTTTTTATGTTGTGTATCGCTTTGACCTGTCCAATCTGGATTAATTCTCAATGTAATGCGGAAAAATTTATGGTCCTTTGTAACACTTTGAGCTTCAACGGCCAAAAATTTGGGGTCAACATTCATCAATGTCAAATTATCTTCCGCTACATGATAATTAAATTGTATCAATCTACCTTTAGCACTTTTATCGTTGTTGACAATTGATTCTGCGGTTTTGGTAGAAAAGTATGAACGGCCAACCTTAATGCAAGGTTTACCACTGCTGTCATTTCTTACAAAACAATATAACTTGTATTTTGACCACTCTGTTAATACATCAGCAACAGTTAAGTCTTCTGTCAATTGTATTTTTCCAACATTTATATCACAACTGCTAGTATCGGGGTGTAATTTGAGACCAGTGCCTTTCAACAGGTCATATTTACCGCCTTCTTTCAATATGTCATTGACCGTAGTGTTGTCGGGTGTAATAATTTTTCTACATGATTTACGTTTCAATCCACTTGCTAAATTTTCACAACGAATTTCAATAGGGGTGGAGGCACTACATTTTACAATATAACCATCAAAATTAGGCGCATGTTTTAATGCTTCTTTTTCCATTTCATCTCTACGTTCCGTAGCACTCTGAAATATTTTACCCTTATCGCGATAATAACCTAAATAGATACGAATACGCTGCCCAACTTTAAAATCTTTGGGCTGGGCAGCAGAAGCACCGGCACGTTTTTCAATGATTGTCCCATCATTCAAACGTTCTGTATAAACAGTTGAAACTCCGTTTTCTTCAATATCTTTAGCTGTTTCTGTGCGTCTAATAACAGTTCCACGAGGAAATTTCACAATAGCGGTACCTATCAATTTTTTATATGATTCGGTAATTTCAATACTACTGCATTCCCGAATGGTTAAGCATTTATCTTCAGCTGGGTCATCTGTGTCAATTGTATTCTTGTCTGCTGGTTCCCATATTAGAATTTTACAGACAAGAATATCTACGCCATCAGGATATGATACTGGTGATGAACTTTTCATATTATATTACATCAGAAGTTAATGATTCTAACATTTGAGCAGCTTGATTAGCAGCAGCAGATTTCACTTGATCCAACAATACTTTTGCCCATCCTTTTTTCTTAGATGCGGCAATTTGTAAGTTAGCAGCACTAATAGTATCTTCAACTACTTCTACTGCATCGTCAGGTTCAACCGCAACACATGTAAAACTATATGGTTGGATATTCTTAAACCCTTTATTTTGTCCTAACTGAAAATCTTTAATTAATATCTGAGTGACATTAAATTGTTGAAACAAAATATTGAATACATGAATCACACCCTTGTGTTGCATCAAAGTGATGAATTTTGATACATCTTCGTATGGATAAACATCAGGATAATTACTAGCAATTTGTCCTGTAACCGAAAATGTAATATCACTACCTGAAATCAGTTCTTTTCTTGAATAATCACGCCCTTGAACTTTGGATAAAATTAAGTTATTGCCGCTTTGTGCTTGAACAATTGCTCCTAAATCCAAAAATACGGGACTACCTGGTACCTGGACTTCTGTTGCTGTATTAAGACCAGATTTGGATGCTTGGTCTTGACTTAATCCTTTAATCTTGTCCCAATAGGTATTGAAAGAAACTGTTTGAGTAGTTCCATTTTCATTCTTAATCCATAATAACAAACCTTCGTTTGCTGGTTTGCCTTGATATTTAAGTACAATTCCTAATTTATTGTGAAGGTCTGCATCTGCCTTTTGACCATTGGTGATAATCTTTTGCAACTCTTTACCTTGATATTTTTGATATGCGGTAACTGCATTTTTATATTCCAATTGACGCACATATTTAGGGTACAAGTCGTTAATGGTAGCAAAAGTCATTTGCATCATGGTTCGTTTGGCAGCATATACAAACACACTGTCATAACCTCTATGCGAGATGAACTTTAATTGTCCATCTCGCTTAGTATAGTTGCTGGCATAAAGGGCAGCATTAACACCAGTTGCAGCCATCCCTTTACCCACATTAATTGATAATTTTGAAAATGCAGAACTTATAAAACTCATATTATGCCATATTTGCGTTAAAGTCTTGAACTACATCCAACAATGCTGTAGCCAATTCTTGTTTGAGATTATTTACAACAGCAGCCTTACGTTCGTCTGTCATGTCAATGTTTTGTACATTCATAAGGTTTTCAATACGTACAATCACTTGTTTTGGAGCCGCACTACCTGTATTGTAATGACTCTTGTATGCTGATTGATCACCGCCAGCATAGAATGGATTGTCGTTATTTGGAGTCAAATTTGTTAATGAGGTGTTGTCATCTTCTATTTCCTCCATTTGTCCTGTAACGGCATTAAATCTAGTATTTTTAGAAACAGACAATCCAGCTCCAGCCTTACCCCACATTGGCAATGCTAACAAATCTCCAAATGCCGGACGAATATCAGGATTAAATTTCTTGATAATTCGTTGTACATCAGTATAACCAGCCATTACGTTTTGACGTGAAATTGTAGCTTCTTCTGTTGGTGAACCAAACTCACCAGTTGAAGTGTTATAATTCCATGCGCTAGCCCATTGTGGAGAATTATATAATCCCAATTCTGGATTAAAACTAGCAAGTCCCATGTTATACAATACTTCATGAATTTGCGCTGGTTCTGGAATAACTCCTTTTGCATATTTTACAATTAAGGCAGTTATAGCATTAAGCATTATGGAATTAGCAGTTTTCATACCATTTAAACCATATTGTGCTTCCAACTGTGCAATCAAAGCGTTTACATAATCAGGAGAAGTCTTCCATTCTTTTTCTGGCAACTTACCTAATTCATCCATAGACAATTTAGCATATATAGGATTTATGCGTTCTTTTAATTCATCTATGCGTTTATGAAATGCACCCCAAACTTGCTCAATTTCCTTTTCATTGGCAGCTCGCAAGAATCGTTCATTAAACTCTTCCTTTATTAAGTTTGCTTCACTACCTTCGTCTGTTCTGGCACCTTGTGTAAACAATAAAGTTCTAGCTGCCATACGATTAATATCACCAATATTGTTATTGTATGTTGTACCAAACAATGTATATTTTACTTGGTCTGTAGATGATATTGAATCTTCAAGAACTGGACGATATGGACTATTGTCTGGCAACATATTGGCTGCTTGCGATATAGATTCCCGTAATGTTTGCATTGCAGTGTATTCACCCAAACCTAACGTTAAACTACGCCAGTTGCTAAATACAAGCTTATCAAAATCTCCAGAAAATTGCTCTTTAAATGAACTGGTATTTTGTTGATCAATACCCGACTTCATAAGACCCAGTTCTTCACGTCTTAAACGAATATACTCTGCTAATTTTTCATTAGCTGATTTTTGTTTATCATAGACGATAGACAGATACTTGTCTGTTTGTGTAGCGTGGTCTGATAATGAAATACCATTAACAATTCGCATATTGTCCATATATTGACTGTATGCTTCGGAAGTTTTTTGCCATGCGTTATATATTGCCCAAATACCTCCAGCCATAACACTTAATCCACCTAAAGGCAATAAAACTTTAGCACCACCTAATAATCCTAACCAACCGGTATTTAAAAATTTAGTAATTGTAGGACCAAAATTTATAATTGTACCCCAAAGCCCTTTAATGTCTCTTTTTAATAAAACAAATACACTTTGAAGAGCATTAATCTTATACAATGAAGACAAACGAGATGCTACTTGACCAAATTGGGAAAAATAACCTATAATATTAGCAAATATGCCAATCTTATACAATGCTTGTAACCCTTTAAAACTACTAATCAACATGGTCTGCAATCCATTGAACAATCCAAGCCACATTTGTACTTTTATAAAATACTGAACCGTTTCCTGGAAGAATGGAGATAAATTAGCATAAATCCCTAATATGCTATTTGCCATAGCACCAACATTCCCAACCACATTCATGGTTAATGACATTGCTGAATGTATGCTAGTTGCAAAATCCTGAGATTGCATAATACCCAGCACTTCGTTCATGAATGCCTTGATAGGAGCTTGCAATTTTTCAAATTGTTGCATACCAGTTTCGGTAAATGCAGAAGTAATTTGATACCACAAACCTTGAATAGTATTTTTCTTTTCATTTGCCAATTTTTGAGCTAAGGCATCTGACAAAAAGTTATCAGCAATAATGGAATTCCATTTCTCTACAGCGTTAGCCAAAGCAACTGCTCCTTGTGCCGATGTTTTATGAAAGAGGTTGTATGCACCTTTTACATCCAATCCTTTCATATTTAAATCCATGAACAAATCTAACAAATCACGCACTTCACCATTTTCATCTAAACGTTCAACACCTATCGCTTCCCAAGCTTTTCTTTGTTTCTTAGTTGGGTTGAAAATATTAGACAAAATGGTACGCATAGTTGTACCTGCTTGCGAACCCTTGATACCTGCGTCACCTAAAATACCCAAACTTGCAGTAGCCACTTCAAATGGCACACCAGCCTTTTTAAACAAAGAAGCAGAATATTTAAATGACTCAGCCATTTCAATTAATGTAACGTTAGCAGACGTAAACGTAGAAGTCAAAATATCTGCCACCCGATTCATCTTTTGTGCTGGAATTTGATAAGCGGTCATGATATTGGTTACAACGTCAGCTGTTTCACCTAAATCTGTATCACCCACTAGAGCAATATCAGCAATAGGGCGAATTGCCGATTTGATTTCATCAATATTCAAACCAGCCATAGCAAGGAATCTACCAGCATCAGCAACCTGGGGAGCTGTAAATTTTGTTTCAACACCTACTTGACGCATGAGTTTATTCATTTCGTCAAACCGTTGGTTAAAATTGGCTTTGTCATCATGAGTGGCCAAAATGTTACGGGTCGTTTTAGTGATATTGTCATATTCTGTTGATTCTAACAAAATGCTTTTTACTCCTTCAACCAATCCACTTAAAGCATAGGTCAAACCAAGCCCCTTGATGAATTCACCGGCTAGTCCAACACCTGTACCAGCATACACATTACCCAAATATTGATGGGCATTTGGCATAAGCCCAAAATTTCGTCTAAACCATGTTTGTTTAGTGGGTACAATATTTGATGAATTTCCTGAAACTCCACCGGCACCGATTATATTTACATTCCGTAATGCGTGAATGTTACGAAGAGTTTGCAACAAAGTATCTAATTTTGTTTGCGCCTTTGTAGTATCAGCAGTTGGGTGTATGCGCCGTTTGTTAATATTATTGATAGCAGTTTGCGTCTTAGCTATTGTATTAGTAAACTGCTTCAAATTAGGAACGTTTAACCTTAAAGTTAAAGGTATAACACCCCTTGTTGATTGCTGTTTAACATTGCGAAGCGAAGTAAGTATTTGGTTAAGATTGCTTTGTGCTTGCTGTGTATTAACAGTTAATGTAATAGGTTTTGTATTAATTGAAGCCAAAGCAGAATTAACCTTGCCAATACTCTTAGCTACAACATTAAACGTATTGGTTAATTGTTGTAGCTGTGATGTGGCCTGTTGAAATTGTTGAATAGCTTGCAATGCAGCACGTGAATCAACGTTTATTCGATAATTAACAGTATAATTTTCTGCCATGTTTTATTTGATTTTCTAAAGAATAGCCAATTCAAAGGGTAGGAGATTAAAAAACCCTCTTGCCTATTTGACAAGAGGGTTTATATACTCCAACCATTATGATAACATACCTAGAGCGTTGGCTTGTTGAGTAACAATCATTTTAGAATGCAACCAAATCGCTTCTTCTGAAAGCATTGCAAAATCATCGTCACTCAAATCATTAATATCAACGCTGGGAAAATAATGACGTATAAAAATAAGTCTATGACGAAAATACTGATCGTCCTTTACTTCCCAGCTTTCGATAAATTTACCAACTTGCCCTTACGAACTTCAATGAGTCGTACCAAGTGTGGCATCAAACCATAGATGAACAAAGATTCATCTGTAATCAATTCCTTGTCACCATCAACGAAGCAATCCTTAGCCAATTCACGCATAGCACCAACTTGGTCCTTTTGTGACAATGACATGTATTTGCTGAATGCTGTAAATGATGGTTGCTTGAAATAGCCGATGTAATGTTCCTTGCCATCGCATTCATCACCTTCTACATAAATGGGGTACAAACGCTTCAACTTGGGGTTAGCTGCATGTAGCTCCGAAACTTTGGAATTGATTGTTTGAATAAGCTCGTCAGACAACAAAAGCTCATCAACTTCGTTTTCCATGTTTTCTTTTTCTAATACATTTTCTTTTGACATAACTTTTGAATTTAATGTTTACTAAGGAATAGAAACCTCTCTATACAAGAGTTTAAAAAAAGTGAGCCTTTTTAATAGACTCACTTTAAAAACACATTATATCAGAAGTTACAGCCAAGAACTTGTTCCTTCACCAGTGATAATGTCGAACGGGTTCAATTGGAATTCCTTCACAATGTTAGTATCGTCTTGCTGGCTTTCAAAACCATCTTCATTAAAGAGACAACCCTTCAAAGTTACAGTTTCAGCAGTCCAATCTTCACCGGCATAGGCATTTGTAAATGAAATAATCAAGTCAAACTCGCCCAAATCCATCAATGAACCTGCCAAAGCACGCAATTGTGATACTGTATTGTAATCCATAGTAATAGCAGCTGTACAAACCTTGTTGCCAAAGCCACGATTAATAGGATTACCACCAATTCCATAGTTGTTTTCAACCTTACGGGTCTTATTCCATGAAATCTTTGATACACCTTGCATAATAGTTGAATCTTCCGAAATGTCCAAAGCTGGAATTGAAATACGGATCATAGACCAACTATATGCAACATTATTAATTATTGCCATTTTTCGTCAATTTATCTGTTAGTTAATGCCAAACCTTCAACTACCTCGATACGTGCTGCAACACCTACAGGCACCAACGAATACTTAATAACCAAAGTGTCGTTCTTCAATACGTTTTGGTTCTTGTCAATTGTTACAGAGAAACCGGAAATTTCTTCGTTAGTCTGCATAGTTGTCAAAATATCAGTTACGATATTCTGGAAAGTTGTAATCTTTGCTGCCGACAAATAACCGGTACTTGGGTCAACCTTCAAAGGAGAGTTAACGTATGGCAACAAAGCATTGCGAACTGCACGTCTAGACTTGTTGATAGTACGGTTACGAGCAATAGTGCGGTAATCGCCATCAGAACAAGTTTGGTCTTTTGAGAAATATACACCACTTTCCAAGCCAGCGTACTTGCAAAGGAACATGTAGCCCTTATCATCCAAGTTATCCAACTGAATCTTGTTCAATGATGAATACTTCAAAGTGCTTGTTCTCTTACCTTCTGCATTGATTGTTACATCACCAAAACCCATTTCAATGTCTGGGAAGTAACCAATCAAATTAAACTTATTTACCCATGCAATAGATTCTTGCACAGAAGCTAAAGCCAAGCAACCAAGAGCTGCACCAATAACACCTACAGGAGTAGCGTTTTCATTGGCCAAGTGCATTGCTGTTACATCGGTGTCAAGACCTTGACTAAGCAACACGCTTACATATCGAGAACCAATCACACAAGTTGGAATCTTATTCAATTCTACCTGTTTGCTTTCACCATCAGTGTTTTCTACTACAGCAGAGTTAGCAGAAAGGACGATTGACAATGGAGCATTTTCATTAGCCAATGCAATTGCCTTTGAGTTTAAACTTGTAACCAAATCAATGCTGTAAGCTTCTGCGGATGGGTCTGTTTGCTTCCACAAAGATTGCTCAGTCCATACGCCCAACTGATTAATCATACCATCAGCTGCACGTTGCATAGATTCAATTACATCCCAGTTCAAACCACAGTCTGCAAAAGCAATAAACAAACGGCCAATTTCTCCTTGGATGCCAAAGAAATGGTTGATATGGTAATATGGAATACCAAACAACAAGTCCTTTGCGTTGTCACCTGTGTATGGGGTAATGCCCAATTCCTCCAAATCCTTCATGGAGTTGATTTCAATTACCTTTCCTTCCAATTTGTCTTTTACCGCCAAACCTGGACCTTCGGTAAAGAACTTTGTTTGCTTGGAAATATCAAACAACAAACCAGTGACCTTTTCAGTTGAGGTTGTTACACTTGAACCGATATTACCATCGGTATCAGTCATAAATACACCACCTAATGACATTATTGTTGATTTTTATTGTTTAAAATACGGATTTTGATAAAGAATAGCGTCTTTAACCAAAGATGGTTGAGCGTTCTTTGGGAACACACCGCCCTTCGCATTTACATACAAAGCTGAATGGTTTGGATAAAGAGCAAGCAATTTCTTAACTGCATCAGGAATTTCAACAGGTTTAGCCTTAGAAGCTTTTGTGTTTGTTTCTGTTGTCTCTGGTGCTACAGTTTGTACAGCTGGATTTTCTACTGTTTGAGTATTTGTTTCATCATTTTGCGTTTGAACAGCTTCTGTGTTTTCTTGATTTTGAAGCTTTGTTTCATCTACAACTGTAGATTCGTTTTTCTTTCTTGCCATAACTTTTAAATTAAAAAAGGGAATGGAGCCTTTACTCCACTCCCCGTGATTGATTTATGATGATTGTGTTTGTATTGTATTACTGAGCATTGGTATATGCTGTCCAACAAACAATTTCAGCCGGGCGCACAATGTTAACGTCCATCTTCATACGCATTTGGAAGAAGTACATTTCACTGTTGTTCTGCAAACGGTCAACCTTTACAACTTCAGTGTCGTTTGCATAATCAACACCCATCCACAAGTTAGAATCCAAACCAGTGCTGAATACACCCAAAAGGATTGTGTGTTCAGGAACACCTACGATAGGAACAATACGCTTACCCTTGAAACGATATTCGTTCACCTTAGTATTGTCTGAATACTTCACTTGCTTATCGCTCAAATATTGGTCATACAAATCCCAAACGTCCCAACCAGTTACGAACACAAGGTTCTTATCCTTGCGAACATTCTTCGGGCACTGCTTCCACATTGCACGCAAAGCAGCTTCTACTTGTTCACCAGTTGTCAATTCAGTAGAACCAGCGATGATTACTTGACCACCAGCCTTTTCTTCAGCTGAAGCTGTTTCTGCTGTGTTAGACAAGATGCGCTTGATAGCACCATCAAAATACTTCATCGGGCCACCTGCGTTTGTACCACCGATTTCAGTACAGCCAGCCGGAGCTGTTACCTTAGCAGCAGCCGAGCCACCCTTAGCCGAGCACCAAATAGATTCACCGATATATTCGTTCTTCTTGTCCATCAAAAGACGGAGCATCTTTGCTTGAATCTTTGGATCCAAGTCACGGAATACCAAATTACCTTCCGGTTGTGCAAACTTCCAATACTTTTCATAGTCACGAGGGTTGAATTCCAAGTAAACCATGAATTCTTGCGGTTCAAGATAACGTTCAGTAGTAGTGTACTGATTCAAACCATCAGCTGTACCTGCGCCAGCACCGTGAGTTGAAGTCGGAGTTGGAACATTATCTTGGATGATTTGACCCAATTGGATCATCGGAATAGTGTACTTGAACTGAATACCCGACTTAATGTGAATCAAGCCTTCTTGATATGTGTCATTTCCCTGCGCTGTATAGGTGAGCAAATCTTCAAGAACCTCACCAGAATAAGAGTTTTGCGCAAAATTTACAGAACTTGCCATGTTTTATATGTCTTATTTATTAGTCTGCGAGTGTTTGAAACTTAAAATCCTTACCAACAGCAGCTTCTACAGCATCCTTCATGCGCTTTTCAGCATCTGTCAAGCCTTGTTCAGCATTTTCTACATTGGAAGGGTCATTTGCAATCTTTTCAGAGATTTTTTCGCTTGGATTGATTGTGTTAAGAGTTGCCTGTACCAATTCAAAATTGGTCTTAGCCATTTCTACCCACTTTTCCTTTGCATCAGCTGCAATCTTGTTCTCTGCAATAGCATTGTCAATGAATTGTACAATTGCAGCGTCACGTTGTGCTTGTTCAGCATCCTTATATGCTTGCAACTGATTCTTGACATCAGCCAATTCATTTGTTACATTGGTCAATTGTGCTTCAGCACCTTCTTTCTGAATTCGCAATTCATTAAAAGAAGCTTGCAATGCCTTCAAATTTGTTTCTGCATTCTTCAATTCTGTAATTCGGTTCATCACAGATTCAATGCCAGTTTCCTTTTGCATTCCAAGTTGAGCACAAACATCGCCAAATGACAATTCTTTGTTTTGTTCCATTGTTTGTGAATTTGAATTTTCAATCTGATTTTGCTTATGAATAGGGTCGGGATTTGTAAGAGGTTTAAAAATATCCAAACCCATATTGATTGAAGCCATAATTTTTTGAATTTCACATGCTTCAGTCAATCCTTCAATTTGACTTTGTACCTTATTACATACTTGTTTGGAAGTCTTGATGATATTTTCAGCTGGAAGAATACCGGCTTCTACTGCTTGTTTAGCGGTAAAATAAGTACCGTCACATCCTTCTTTTCCATCCATGATTTCACGAATTTTGGACTTAGATAATCCAAAACGTCTATGATAAACCATTTCAATTTGTTGTTGAAATGCCGCAACTGTTTGTGCTGTATCAGGGTCACTAGCTTCACTAGCTTTGATAAAAGGATTATGAATCATCAAGATTGAGTAGTCACGCATGTATGAGCGTGTACCTGCTGCCCAAATAACAGATGCCATTGAAGCTGCCATACCTTCCACAATAGTTTCAACTTCAATTGAACTGTTTTGAATAATGGAGAATGTACCCATGCCATACAAAACGCTGCCACCTTCACTGTTGATACAAATGACTATCTTTGATGGCTTGACAACATCTTGTAACCACAAGAATTCTTCATTAAATCGTTGTGTGCTTGTTTCGTTAATGTGGCCATATAAACGCATATAGGCTGGTTGTGCTTCATGCGCTTCACCTACCACGTACTTCAAATCTTCTAATTTCATTTTAACTTTTTAACAGAATAGAATATGTTAAGATAAATAGTTGTGTCAATTTGTTTCTGTTTCTGTATTTTCCCCATCAGTTGAATCACCTGGAATATCTACAGAAGGTTCAAATCTAGCTACCTCTTCTATTTGAGGGGACAAATGATTGCCATGATTTTCTGAATCATGTTGTGGTGCATCATTGTGATTTGTAAACGGTGGAATAACCAAATATCTATCAACCCAATTACGGTATTGAAATGAAGAACTTGTTCGGAACCATATTTCATAATCAATCCAATATGGTTGCAAACCATTATCCAATGATTCAGGCATATCAAAGTAAGTAAGGTTACAACGCTCATTTAATGCTGGTTCCTTGTCTTTTGCATCTTGAATTGCATCATTGATTTGTTGGAAAATTCTAAAACCTTCTGTTTCAATATCGTCATCACTGGTATTCAGGTTGTTTAAAATAAAACGAATACGCATAGTGGCCCGACCTTCACCTATTCGCTGTTGCGCCACTAAATAGCGAACATTAGTAAATCGAATAAATGCAGCTGGAAAACCAATGGCATATTCCGTATTACCTTTAGATCGGACTATACGTTCAAATTGGCCATTATCAATCTTAACGGTTTGAAACAACTTAGGCGAATTTGTGTCATCAGGAATGATATGTAATGATTCCAATACTCTTCTAGTTGCCTTATATACCTCAATCAAAGGGTTGTCGGTAACTTCTTCTAAAGTGATATTGTCATCGTCTGGAAGCATTGGATTGTCCCCAGCGTCAATAATGTTTGGTTTTTGTTTTATGTATTTATCTACTATCATTTAGGAAAACCATCAAAAATATGAATACTATAAGATGATATTTTATCATTTAGAATTGTGGAATATCCGATAAATTGCCGTTGAATACTAGGTACACCAGATTTGCCATAAGTATGGGTGCCGGATGGGTCGTTGTGTACTGCTGCATAGCAAAAATTACGACCGTATTGTCGTTTGCTATGTTTAAAAGCAAAGGGGGAAGTGTAAATAACTACCCCACGTTGTGAACCTGTACTACTCCGTTGCCATACAATTGAATTTTTAAGATTTCCTGTTTCTTCCAATATTGGATGAGGCTTATTGTCTCTTCTAGCACGCCATGCAAATGTACCACTAGAATTGAATCGCCTTAAATAAAACGAATCTTGAAACACTTTTTTAGCTGCATTGCCAACCAATGTCTCAAAATTGAATATATTTACTTCAAACTTATTAGGCAAATTAGCCCATTGACGGGCTAATTGCTTAGGTGTTATTGTTCTTCCAGCCATTTGGATTTAATTTTTTTAGCAATAGCACGCAATCGTTTCTTGTATTTTTTAGGTATTACAAAATATGAATGTGCATCGCTGAATATTCGTCCACCTTTTGCTACACTTTCTTTAAATACTGGATTCACAAAATCTGGCATTTCATTAATTGTATTTTCAACTTTAGCAAACATAAAAGATTCGTTAATTACTTCTATACTTTCTTCCACTAAATAACAACGACATCCATGTTCAATTGGTGGAATTAACCAGGCTGGAAAAGAATGTTTGGGGTAGCTAGTACCTTCTAGAGCCAAATGCCAAGGACGTACACGTTCATCGCCTTGCGTCATAAAAGTAAACACAGTGCTATCTGTGTGTATAGCCCATGCTGCTGCAATTTTCATAGCATACTCTATATCCTCATTCTCGATTTTAGAATATGTATGATTGTATCGCCAAAATACATCTTCGCATTCTTCCAAATCCATTGGGTCTGCAATATCGCAATTTGCTGGAAGGTGTTCATACATTTGAAATTCTTCGGCTACAGCAAAATCAATGAGATTATTTAAAGCTGCCACAAGTATATCTCGTTGTTCGCGTTCTAAACGAGTGAGTCCATTATTTTTATTACGTAATAAACCCAAAGCTTTTTCCATATCCATACCAAATCCTTTGATAGCATGGTTAAAGGCGAACTCAAATCGTAAATCCATCATTGCTTCCAATAAATCCCATTGAACATCTGCATTACCATAATTTTGTATGAAACGCTGGAAGATAGCATAGATAGCAAGGTATTCAGCTTTATCTTCGTCATCTTTGGTTGGTTTGGAAGCCTCTGCGGAAGAGAGGGTGCTATCTTTTACCCCTCTTCCAAGAGAAAATTTGTGACATCAGAAGGTCTTTCTCCACGTCTTCTACCGTAACGGCGATAATATTCCTCGTCTGACATGATACCTCTGTCATTGGAACTTCTACCACCAACATGAGGACTTCCCCCTGTCATAGCTCCTGTAACATTGTTGAATTGTTTACCAACAACAATGCCAAATTCTTTTTCAATTTCATCTGGTGAAACTTCATATTTATCTGTAATAAATGAATAAAGACTGATTTTGTCTTTGTTGCTCATTTCGACACGATTAGCATACTTGAATTCCAAGCCTGGTTTAATATAATTCATTGCTACCAATCGAGGCATGATTTCTTCATTCATCACATTTTCTATATATTCACGATATACTTCAATGCGTTCACGGAAAATATCTTGATGTGCGGTGGTGGAACCAACATAAGATTGTTGTTCTCCAGCCATTGAACCGGAACCTACAATTAAGTTAGAGACTTCCTTGTTTGCAAATTCAATCAGACTGGTGTATATATGTTCTGAATTGGACATTGTAAATGTTTTCACATCTACTGTGTCATTTAAACCAGTAACAATTACTTTGTTTTGGGCCGCATTTGCAATTTCAGACGCTAAACGCTGGCGATCAGCATTGCTTTCACCTTCAGTCTTACCATGTATAATAGGCTGTCCATAAGTATGACTGAAATTTACATAATTAGCTACTGTAAATTTCTTAGCCAAAATCAATGGTGTAGTGGCGGCAAACAGTCCCAAGTCACCGGTATTAATTAAAACATAATTCTTAAAATATTGGGCAGAAGCTATATCCCAACCTGGAGTCCATTGACCTTGACGTTGAACTACACGTTTTTGATTGGCCAATACATTGCGTCTTTCAATGATATTGACTTCTTTCAATTTTCCTGTTAACGGATTTATATCCGGCATAATTTCAAGTAATGTGTAACCATACCATTTGGATTCAACGATACCTCTTATGATTTTATTGAATTGTGAACCTTGAATCTTTTTGGTTTCTTCTACATCTTTGATGTATTTCCCTTTTTCATTTTGACGTGCTAACATATAACGCTCTCCAATAATCTGAGACATCACG